>JAYTYR010000039.1:0-3113 GCA_043742265.1 bacterium
GATTTGGGGATGTTAAAGCCAGTGACTCTATGTTTCAGAACTATGATAAAAACTGTGAAGACCATGTTCGGATGGGCTTTAGGTTACCCCCTATCTTTCTAGGCAAATCTGCTGATTATAATTTTGCCACTGCTATGACCGCGTACATGGTTACTGAAATGCAAGTATTTGAGCCAGAGCGTAAAGAATTTGACGAAATCATCAATACAAAAATTGTAGCTTCATTTGGGTATGCAAACCTGTGGTTTAGGTCTAATCCCATGACTTTGAAAAATATAGATGTCCAGCTCAAAGGGTTGGATATGGTAAAAGATAAAATAAAACCAGAACAAATTGTTGAAACAGTAAATACCTTAACAGGTCTTGCCCTTGAGTATGATTCAACTACTGACACCATGAATATGCAGCTTAAACAAAGTCAATTGGATGCGGCTAATGCTGCTACGGCTGCGGTAGGTGCGGTCAATCCACCTCCTGTTTCGGGAGCTGGTACTAAAAATAATGTAGTCGCTTTAGTACCTAAACCAGCAGCAGTAAAAAAAGCAGGTGAGTTAGTCAATATGAATTGGTTGGTTAAAGATTGGATGACAGCTACAGGTATGAGCGGTGGGGATTTGGCAGGTCAACGTCAGTCAGAAATTATTGATAAAGTAGATAGCCTGACTGATGATAGTAGAGTTTTGTTTAACTCAATCTTAGCCCTCAAAATGTTTGAAGTGGATGAAAGCTCTTTATCTGAATTAGCAGGGTGCTGCGCTGATGCTATATCAGGTACAACCCATGCCCACTAGGATTGAAGACTTTGTAAATATTGAAAATGGAATTTCTGCAAAGTTAGAATCCACTTGGGAAACTGTAGTTATTGATTTGATTACAGAAATTCAAAAATACGTCACTGACAAAAACTGGGAAAAAGCTAGAGCTACAGCTCATAGCTTGAATGCTAGTTCAGTATTTGATAAAAACATGCAGTATTTCAAATACTCCACCTATGCCGCTTTGTTTTTTGGGGCTTCTAGATTAACCAAAGACCTAAAAAAGACTATTATTACTAAAGGTGGTTTTGACAATATTGTTAATGCTGCCATGAATTTAGCTAAAATAACTATTGAAAAAAACCTAGTTGATTTAGCTGTAGACAAATTAGTCGTTATTATTAATAATTTAGAGAATGCATCTAAGGCTAGCAGTACTAATATTATTAAAGCAGAGAAGCGTAGATTAGCTCAAGAATTCGTTAGCTTTAAGGCTACAGGTGATGATATGCTTCAGTTGGTATCATCCCTTAACACTAGTCGTGTATCCGCGTATGGTTTCACTGCGGAAGCCCAAGTACTAGGTGTTGAGTTTTATAGAATAAATGAGCAGTTAGATAATCGTATTTGCCCCGTATGTAGTGAAATGCATGGTAAGGTTTTTAATGTCTCGGATGCCAGAGATTCACTTACCACTATATTGAATGCCCCTAATCCCGATGATTTAAAACACTTACAACCATGGCCCTCTCAATCCAAAGATTCTGTTACAGAAATCAAAAACCTAAGTAGTGACCAGTTGGTATCTAGAAATCTGCACATACCACCTTATCACCCTGGTCCTGTTTCGGAAGATACTGAATTTTTATCAGATACAGGTTGGAAGTTAGTAAAAGATGCTACTACTGATGATTTAGCTTTTTCATTAAATCCTACTAACGGACAAGTTGAATGGGTAGCTATAGTTGATGTTATTAGTGCAGGAAAACCACCTAATGAAAGGATGGTGAATTTTAAATCTCAAAATACAGATTTATTAGTAACTGAATATCACGACCAAGTATTCATAGAAACACTCTATAAAACATCAAAACTTAGTGTAAGAAAAGCAGGAGAATTACTTGCATATACTAAGGTAACCATACCAAGAACAGGTAATTGGATAGGTATTTCGTCAGGGCTGCCTACTGATTTTATAAAGTTACTTGCTTTATGGATTTCCGATGGTAGTTGTATAAAAAAAGGTGAAAACTCTTATTACATTAGTATTTCTACCAAAAAATACCAAGCATTAGCTAAAGATTTGCTTGAAAGTATAACAGGAGGCTCTGCATATGTTAGGGATACAAGAGTAGAGTGCAATAATACTGAACTAGGTAAATTTTTGATGGAGCACATAGGTGTAGGATGCTTAGGTAAAAAAATACCTGATTGTGTAATGGGAGGCACCGTAGCAGAAATTACACTATTTTTAAATACGTATCTAATTGGAGATGGTGCAATAACCTCTACTAATGGTAAGTATGGTAGTTCAAAAAATAAAGTATTTTTTACGACTAGTAGTACTCTGTCAGCCCAACTATCTGAGTTAATTGTTAAGGCAGGTGGTTTTCCTTCCTATACCCACCAAGATAATACCCTATCACCTCAGTATATCAATGGTAGAAAAATAGAATCAAAAAATATAGTCCATAGGATTAGATGGTGTACTAGTAAAAATGCCACTTTTGGTGTTAATGGTAAGGGTACTATGCAGTTTGTACCTTATGATAGTAATACGTACTGTATTACACTAGAAAAAAATCATGTTTTCTACATAAGAAGAAATGGTAAGTGTATTTGGACAGGTAACTGTCGTGGTTTGTTAGTTCACGTTGATGACATTTCAACTCTAATAAATCCAAATATTGGAGGGGGTCTTGGAGGTGCATTGGTAGACTATATAGCTAATATTGATTCGTTTAAATCTTTGGGGGTAAATGTAGATTTAGCTAAGTTAGAATACTGGAACACTTACCTACAAATAGACCCTGCTGTTTATATTGGTGCTATTACGGATAATACCCCTTTAGAATTATTAGACTATGTTTATAACGATGTGGCTAATGGCTATAAAGCTTATGGTGTTACTAACTTTGATATTGGTAAGACAGATGTAACCTTATCAGCTACCACTAAAATGTATGATACTGAGAGCGCAGTTAAATCGAAGTATATTTACAATGCAGTTGATAAAGAATTTAAAGTAATTTATGTAGAAATGGCAGAAGAAGACCAAGGTAAGGGTGTATTAAAAAAATTACTTAATGATATGTCTACTCTGTGGGAACAACTTGGTGTAGAAAAAGTAACACTGTC
>JAYTYR010000040.1:0-1824 GCA_043742265.1 bacterium
CTTCAGTACCATTAAAAATGAACTGGTTCTTGAGTATATTATTAATGGTGTCTAATCTAGCAGCAGTACGCTCTAATCTACCCACAAAAGCAATGCCCATCTTCCTAGACCCATCAAACTTGAACTTAGTTTTCAATGTTTTAGTGGGCATATTCAGATGACACACTTCACGAATTTTATAGTTCAGGTCCTTTTGCCTAGCAGGAGAAAAGTGGTTTCTGGCAATCTGTAACACCCATTTCTTTTCATGATACGCTGGTATAAGCACCACATCAGCAGCCAAATAACCTTCTATGGTGAGCCTATCCTGCACATCTTTATGGGACTGAGCGACAGTAGGCTTCGTACTCAGTACCATCATTTCTTCAATGACTATAATACGCTTAGTCCATGTTTTTGATTTTTGTCTGGGGGAAACTGACAAAACACGCATTAAAGATACCATTGTGGTTCTACAGGTGACTACTACGTCCCAATCCCAAGTATCCCCATTAAATGCCAGCAGGTTCTCTTGAACTGGGTGGATTCGGTTGTACTCTTTCATGCGGTCTTTGTACTGGGGTATTGGAATGTACTTAATGCGGTCAGACTTTGGATAATAGTCGAATTCTTCGGGGGTTACTCTATCTGGTATGGGCCAGTAAATATAAACGTCAGGCAACTGTAATAGCATTTCTACCAGAGTCACAAACTGAACTGTTGTTGAGCAGCTTGAGGGCTGTGACGTGAGTATGCAGTCAAGTAAAATTTTGATAATATTCTCCTAATGTACATGCTTCCAAGTAACACCTGTAACAGCATACTTAGCAGTGTTTCTGTGAACTTTATATTTAAAACCTAATTCAGTAAAACTAAATCCTAAAGAGTAATCTTGTTTCATTATTTTAACTAAATCATTGGTTAAAACTGACATATGATGCTGCTCCCCTGAATATAGACGACCTTTATTTGATGCATCTTGCATATTATCTTTATGTGTTCCTAAAAACAAATGAGCAGGATTAACACAAATTTTTATATCACAGGTATGACATACCAACATACCTTTTGGTATTGGTCCTTTATAAGCTATATAGCTAGCAACATGAGCACTTTTTGATTTACCATTAAAAGACCTATTTGAATAACCATTTGCACAATGTGAGGTAGTTAGTACCCAACACCCATTATGTGTTTTAACTACATCTTTTTCTAATGATTCTTTAAATCTAGCAACATTATTTTCATAATTATAGGCATTCTTAACAAACCCTCTTCTTATTTGACTAATAGCGGAAGGGGCACACCCAACAATTGAAGCTATTGTTTTGTTCATCATACCTTGAGCTATCATCTCACTAGCTTTTTGATAGTCTACTTTTATGATATTCCCCTTAGTAAGTAACACATTTCAGCATACTGTAGCCCAATTTCTAAGCCACGTAGTTCTGCCAACATAATAGGTCCTCTTAACCCAGTCAGAAGGTGCTCTCTGCCTTCCATTTGGGACTTATGGCATCGTAAAGCCGCTTTCTTAGAATCGATATGTTCTTGACTCAGTGCAAAGTACTGTCTACCTCCTAGACATACATGACTTTGCTCCCCATGAAACTGAGTAGGTTGCTCATACAAGTACAGATTACTATGGTCTACCTTACCTGGCCTAGTAGCAGCCATAGCTACTTCATAAACATAGTTATGGTCTTGATTATGACTCCGCATCGGGATGAAGACTGAATCAAAATGATAACTAGACAACAGATTGTCTAGTGCTCCCACGCCAATACCTAAAGGTATGCTATCAAAGGTACTAGCCGCAGCAAGGTTTAGCAAATGAAGGTGGGC
>JAYTYR010000041.1:0-3992 GCA_043742265.1 bacterium
GGAGTTCCAATCCTCATTTGGGGTTGGGATGGGGATCTCTGTCTGTATATACACGGGACCACTATCCATACCAGAGTCGAGCTCCATGATACTGAGGCCTATAGAGGTCATGCCATCTAGTATCTGACTTTCTATCGGAGACGGCCCACGATATAGTGGGAGCATAGATGGATGTATGTTTAATGTGCCATGTGTAGGTATCTTTAAAAGATATCCTGGAATTATTTTCCCATAGCTAGCGACTATCGCTAAGTCAATTTTATTTTCTTTAAGAAAATTATTTAAAATATTATTTTCTTCTTTTAAATTTTCTGGCTGATACACCTTTATACCTTTTGATATAGCCCAAGTTTTGATAATCGGAGCAGTAATCACTTGAGCACGATCCACAGGAGCGTCAGGCTTTGTCACTATCGCTATAGGGACTAGACCATGATGATAAAGTGTATATATAGCAGCCTCCGCGAGAGGCCCAGTACCGTAAAATATATATTTTAGATTTTTCATATTTTTAATGTTTGGGTGGACCTTGTGTGTGATCGTACTCCTCCATCTCATATCCATGATCTATAAAGAGTATACCCTCTAGATGATCAGCTTCATGTTGTATGATATGAGCGATCAGACCTCCAGCCCCATAAGTAAATTTGTTACCCATTTCGTCATAGGCATTTACTGTTATATTTTTATATCTATCTGTACTACCATATATACCACGCACCGAGAGGCAGCCTTCGTGTACACTCACCATTCTCTTGCTACTATCTACTATTTCAGGATTGATAAATACTTCTGGTTTCCACTTTTGACCATCTTTGTATGACCTTTCTGCGATGACAAATATCCTTTTGTTTACACCTAGCTGAGGAGCTGCAAGTGCGACGCCGTCATGATCTTTGACAGCCTCGTCTTTCATTGCTTTTATCAAATGTAAAAGCCAATCACTACCAAATTCACTTTTAGTCACTGACGCATTTTCTAAGCGTAGAGGGTTGCCTTCACTTTCATCTAGCTGTATCATGGTATATGACTTTAAAGCTTCTATCTCTTTTATTTTTGTATTTATTGTATCTGTAACTTTTGACATGTATTGATAATACTATATTTAATTTTATTTTTCAAGTTTCTTTTTCTTTTCTTCACTCTTTTTTATAAAGCTGTTGATCAGCTCTTCTTGTTTTAATTTTATTTCTACTATGCTTTTGTTTTCAGTATAGACTTCTATGTTTTTGCTTTCAGTATAGACTTCTATGTTTTTGCTTTCAGTATATACTTTTTGAATTTGTTTTATCATTTTGATAAATGATGTGTCTACTAGATGTGTATGCATGTATACACCATTTTTCGTCATGCGATTTATATTGTGAAGTATGTCTAGTGCCCGCGTCTCTATATCTGCATCAGGTAGAGAGAACAGTCCGTCCAGACTGATGATAATAGAGTAATCAGCCATTAGACTTTTTATCGATCTATCCTCTATGCCTATATCATTCGTAATGAGTATACCACCTTCCGCATCCCAGATCTTCAGCATACTATTCATCTTTTTATCTGTGCTAGCTGTGTCACGATCTAGAATGAAAATGGGTAAAATAATATCAACTGATCCTTTCTCTTTTTTTAAAAAATTATAATGAGATATTAAATGACTAGCTATAGACCCAGTCGATATGCCAATAGGCATGATGCGCCAGCCATGACAATGCTTACAAGTGATTTGCTTTGCAAAAGCAGATCTGGCTTCATCACTCGCTATATCTAATTTGCCACTCTCTATATTTTCTTCATTATTTATATCTATTCTATATTTACAATGATGACAAAGGTAAAAACGGGAAATATTTTTTTTGTGTAGCACCAAAGGTAATTTGCAATCAGGACAAAGTAGATCCATACCACAATCATAGCATCTAGATAGTGGCGACTCTCCCTTTCTATTGGCATATATTAAGAGCTTGCCTTTGCCTCCTGCCTTATGATTTTCATATACATTTCTGATCAGTCTATCAGTGATGGCACTTATTAGTGGGGTTATATATTCAAACTCGTCTTGTAGTATATTTATTTTGTATAAATTGTATTCTTCATTCTTTTCTTCATATATTATTTTGCAATCGTTAAGTATATTTTTAATTATTTCTAACATGTCTATTCTATAATGTGCATGCACATAGTATCGTGATCGAGTATTATGTAGTGTTACTTTATTTACTTTATAAGTGAGCAAAGTATCTAGGCATGGAGTTGTATAGAATTGTATGACCCCACCACTTACGGATGGGCTTGAATTTTTATTTGGTATTTCTTTTTTGCTTGCATATATATGTAAATCTATCTCTTCTTTATTTAAAACTTTATTATTTTTTACTACAAGATTGTTCTCAGCTAAATTTATTGTTGTATCTTGAGATACATTTATTATTTTCTCCCATATCTTTTTTGTAAAAAGTAAAGAGAGTAAAGTACCGACTGCTATTTTATCAGATATATCAGGCGTCACGGCTACTTTGTATATGCTTATTAGTAGAGCACTTTCTATTATATTTTTAGCTTTTACTTTATTTATTTTTTTAGTATTCCAGTCACTGGACTTTATTGATTGCTTTCTATTCCTCGCTTCGTCAGCGTCTATTACTAGAGCATTTACATCTTTCCTGTTACCTATATTTATGGATACTATGTCACCTATCGCTACTGTCTCTTTGGAATAATAAGTAAGTGTGTCTAGCGGCAGGCCTTTAACTATGGGTATGACTTCGAGTATATACATAATTACATTGTAACATAAAGGGTATGAGTCTTTCTCTTTTGTAGTAAAAGCAGAGCCTTTATTTTTATGTTATAATACACCTTAATAAGGTAATATAATATATAAATATGGCATTTTTTGTAAACAAATTAGGAATAGATCTAGGCACGGCGAATATACTAGTGTATATACCAGGACGAGGTATAGTGCTCAATGAGCCTTCTGTGGTGGCGGTAGATATAGAAAACAATAGGATAGTCGCAGTAGGCAATGAAGCCAAAAGTATGATAGGCAAGACACCGGAGAACGTAGTAGCCTATAGACCGATGAGGGATGGAGTGATAGCGGACTATAGGGTGACAGAGGCTATGCTTAGGTATTATATTAATAAAGCTGTGGGGCCTTTCAACTTGTTAAAGCCGGACGTGTTGATATCTGTGCCTTCTGGAGTGACGTCCACAGAGAGACGTGCCGTGATAGAAAGTGCAAGCAAAGCAGGAGCCAAGAATGCATATGTAGTGAAGGAGTCTATACTCGCAGCTATCGGTGCTGGCATACCGATACATGAGCCAACAGGACGCATGATAGTGGATATAGGTGGTGGCACTACAGACGTCGCTGTCATCTCTATGGGTGGTATAGTATGTAGTAATAGTGTGAAGTGTGCAGGATCTAAAATAGATCAAGCCATTATAGACTATGTAAAGAAAGCTTATAATCTAGCAATCGGTGAGCAGATGGCCGAACATATCAAAATAGAAATCGGAGCGGCGTTACCAGTAGATAATCAACTAGTAGTCAAAGTTAAAGGTAGAGACTTTGTGACAGGACTACCGAAAACGATAGAGCTCAGCACCAATGAAATAGTAAAGTCTATAGACAAAGAGCTGCGTCAAATAGTCAAAGCGATAAAGGACGTGATGCAAGAGACACCTCCAGAGCTTGCTAGTGATATAATAGATAATGGTGTGATACTCACTGGAGGTAGCTCGCAGTTGCGATTCCTTGCGGAGCTAATAGAAAAGAAAACAGGGGTCAAAGCTCAAATCGCCGATGAGGCACTGTTCTGTGTAGCAAAGGGTACTGGTGTGATACTAAATCATCTGAATACTTATAAGAAAAGCATTATCAGTAAACGCTAAGCAATGGTATAATCTGTGTATGCTAGATGAAATAAGAAAAGTAAAAAGTAATGTCTTGCTAGTAGGTGACAGACTTTCTTTGGTGTCGACACTACGTGTCG
>JAYTYR010000042.1:0-10731 GCA_043742265.1 bacterium
TACTATAGGATTTGTAACTACTGGATTAGGGTTGGATATTGAAGAAATACTACAACTCAGCTCTTTGATCTTTGCTCTGGTGACAGGTCCGACATAGCCACTAGATATAAGGCTATTTTGAGCTTGGAAAAGCTTGACCGCTTTAAGTGTCCCTGCACCGAAATACCCTGTAGTCTGCCCAGACATGTAGCCTTCTGCTATTAGATAATCTTGGAGATCTGTGACTTCACCATTGACCGACGCGTCACGCATTTTATATCTTAAATTATTATCAATAGTAACACAAGCATTATTACTATTATTATCTATATCACCACTTTGTGCTTTTACATTTAAAGTATTAAATACTAATGCCAGCATAGTAACAGACAAAGCTATTTTATTTATATATGTTTTCATATTCTTATTATAACATATATATATATATGCAAGTCCAATAGAGCTATTTGTTATTTTAGTGGCACAGATACGTTTATACCTTTACACATCTCTGGGTGCCATACACAATTAGCATCCCGTGGTACATAGCCATTGCCGTCAGGACAACGTTTGACCTCCATAGTACACACTCGATCAGAAGGAGGATTTGCAGGATTGATAGGACTTACTGGTATCGGTTGATATGGTTTTGGTGTTACTACTGGTGTCGGGTTAGGCGCCTGGGAGACACCACAACTCAATTTTTTGATCTTTGCTCTCGTAAGAGCACCTACATATCCAGAAGATATAAGTCCATTTTTAGATTGGAAACTCTTCACTGCTTTGAGAGTGACTACACCGAAATATCCTGTAGTCTGCCCACTCATATACCCTTCTGATATCAGATAGTCTTGTAGACGTGAGGCTTCATTATTCACTGAAGTGTCACGGGATCTATAATGCAGATTATTACCAAATATTATACAAGATGATTCTCTGCTAGTATCGGTATCCCCGACTTGAGCGTGAGTAAAATTATAATTAGTAATTGATATTAGTAAAGCAAACATTAAAACATAAGTTTTTATTTTCATATAGTTTTTATTATTCGATGCCAGTCGCGACATTATACATTGGCATCATCACTGATGATAGTAATATACCCACACCAGCACCTAAGCCCAGTATCATTATAGGCTCGATCATCGCAACCATACTATCTATGGCACGCTCTACTTCCTGTTTATAGAAACGTGACAAATTTTTCAACATATATCCTAACTCACCTGTCTCCTCACCTATCTTTACCATTTGTATCATGATATTCGGTATAGCATCTCCTTCGTCTATCAAGGCTTGGGATAAAGCGCTACCATTTTGTACTTTTTGTGACACTCGCAATATTAATTGCTCATATACATAATTATCCACCACCTCGGCTGTGATATCTAAAGCGTCCACGATTGATACTCCAGATGAAAGCATGGTGTTTAGATTATCAGCCAGACGTGAAAGAAATATCTTTTGATATGTACCTTTGATAATAGGTATTTTAAGTTTGAAAGCGTCTATATAGGCTATACCACCTGGTGTGCTGGACCATTTTCTGGCCCAAATCACAAAGAGTACAAATCCAGGCACAATGATATACCAATACCCTGTGATAGCATTACTAATACCCAATACTATTTGTGTAAAAAGTGGTAGAGCTTGGCCCTGCTGAGCCAGCATTTCAGCCATTTTTGGTATTACGAATATTACCATAATACTCATAATAATAATGAAAGTTGCTATGACAAATATAGGATAGGTCAAAGCCTTCTTGGTCTTTTGCTTTAGTTCATATGAGCGTTCTAAATAGTCTGCCAGATAAAGAAAAGTCTCGGACAATTTACCGGCTTCTTCACCTGCTTTTACCAAATTAACATAAAATTTAGAAAACACTTCCTCATGGCGACGAAAGGCTTTATAGAGACTATCCCCCGCTTGTATATCATCAGACAATGAGGTGAGTACGTCACGCAATGTCGGATTGTCACTTTCGGCAGCGAGTAATCTAAAGCTTTTTAAAGCTTGTACTCCCGCTTCAAACATGGTAGCAATCTGCCTAGAAAAAATAACTATGTCTTTGTCTTTGACCTTAACCTTAAACACTTGTATATTTAAAATATCTTTCCAGCCATTACCAGTTGATAGCACATTTTCTTTGACTTCTACGATTACGAATTCCCTCCTTTGCAAGGCTAAAATTGCCTCACTTTTATTTATAGATTCCATTTCACCTTCTATTTGCCTACCTTCTTTATTTATAACTTTATATTTAAATATCATATTGTTTATGGCTTCTTATTTTTAACCATTAGCCTATATATCTTTCAAACAAAGATATATTCTTTGCATACTTGGCGGCTACATCTATAGGCACTTCACCACGCCTTACCAAATCAGCGAGCGAGCGGTCTAAACTAATCATACCAATGTCAGCACCCGTGTCTATCATCAAGTCTATTTCAAAGGCGCGATTTTCTCTTATTAAATTTTGTACTGCTGGTGTCACTATCAATAACTCATACGCGGGTATCATGCCACCAGATACACGAGGCAATAATCTTTGTGAGAGTATGCCCAACAAGCAAGATGCAAGCTGCAATCGTATTTGATTTTGTTTATCTCCTGGGAACACGTCTATAATGCGATCTACTGTCTGTGAAGCGGAGTTGGTATGTAATGTAGACAATACTAAATGACTGGTCTCGGCTGCTGTCACTGCGGTAGAGATAGTGTCTACATCTCGCATCTCACCTATCAATATCACGTCAGGATCCTGCCGTAATGATGACAATAGAGCATCACTAAAAGTGATAGCATCAAATCCCATCTCACGTTGAGATATGAGTGACTGGCCATGCTCATGCACATACTCTATTGGGTCTTCGAGTGTAATTATATTTTTCTTTTCATTTTTATTCATATCGGCGATGATAGCTGCTAGCGTAGTGCTCTTGCCTGATCCTACAGGACCAGTAACAAGGAAGAATCCTTGTCTCACCGATCTGATCATATCTAGGACTTTCAAAGGTAAATTAAGATCTTCAAAATCTTTAACTTTAGGTATTAGACGTAGTGCGATAGCAGCTGTACCGCTTTGCTTGTATGCCGATCCACGCACACGATAATCACCACGATGTGAATAAGAAAAGTCTAATTGAGTATCGGTTTCAAATCTCTCATACATTTTATCAGTAATCATAAGCTTGAGCATACTCACTATTGTCTCTTCATTTAGTTTGCCTACCGCTGTTACTTTTATCAACTCACCATTAAGCCTGATGGTAGGCTCAGCACCATACACTAGGTGCAGGTCTGACGCATTTTCTTTGACCAATGTCACTATGAGGCTGTCGAGTAATGATGTATAGTCCATATATATTATTATAGCATAGTATTTCAATTACAAATTGCTGATTTCCACAAAAGGTATTATTCCGTCCATACTTTTCATCATTGCATCTTCTCTCATAGTTATCATACCTTTGGATCTAGCTATTTTCCAGATTTCTTCTTCAGTTTTTTTCTCGATTATTGCCTTTTGTACATCTTTATCTACTTCTAATATCTCCAACACTGGCACACGACCTTTCATGCCTGTAGGATTATCTACTGTCGCTCTGGGATTATTCATTGGTCTATGTATATTTAGTTTATCTCTATACTCTGTCGGCAAGTCAGCAAACTGAATCTCTACCAGCTTTTCCACTCCTGGATTATCTAGTATTGGATCGGCTGCTCCATCTATTATATGTCTAGTTAGTCTTTGTGAGATAGCTAATATAAGAGTCGGAGCTATGAGAAAGGGATCCACATCCATATCCATAAGTCGTGTAATTACACCTACTGAATTGTTGGTATGTATAGTTGAAAAGACCAAATGACCTGTGAGCGCCGCCTGCACTGCCAGCTGTGCAGTCTCTGAGTCTCTAATCTCTCCGACCATGATCACATCTGGGTCTTGACGCAGTATAGAACGTAAACCTGAAGAAAAAGTGTATCCTATTTCTGGGAATACTTGCGACTGATTCATACTTGGCACATTATACTCTATCGGGTCCTCCAGAGACACTACATTTTTGCTTTTTCTATCTATTTCATTAAGCATAGAATACAGTGTCGTAGTCTTACCACTACCAGTAGGACCGCTAATAAGCACCATCCCATAAGGCTTTTTCAAGGCATTTCTAATTTGTTCTAAATGTACAGCCGAGAAGCCTATATCCTCTAGCTTCCTGATGCCACGATATGAGTCTAATATACGCATAACCACTTTCTCTCCATAATATCCTGGCATAGTAGACACACGAAAGTCGATTTTATGAGATCCGAGCAACACAGAGAAGCGCCCGTCTTGCGGTTTACGTTTTTCATCCAGTCTCATACCAGCAAGTATTTTCACTCTAGCTATTATCATCGGATGCATAGTCTTGCCAAAGGCTGCTATCTCTTTAAGCTCACCGTCCTCTCTGATCCTCACTCTGGTATACTCGCCAGCATGCTCTATATGTATATCAGAAGCCCCACTATCTATGGAGTGTCTGAGTATGGTGTTGATCTCCTCCACGGCGCTACTATCCCGCCCTTCTAGTTTACTAAGATCTCCATCATTATTTGATATGTCCAACAGGCTCTCTTCAGAAAATATTTCTTCTTTTGCTTTTTCATTTGCGGCTTGATTAGTATCATCGTGCAAAGCTTGATCTATCAGACCAGACATCACATCTGTAGGAGGCAATACCGGCACCGCAGGAGATGCATTTATATCCTGTGTAGCGGTGGTAGCCAATGGAGATTTAGTAGTGGCAACCGTGTTTATATTTTGTTCTGGTTTAGGTAAATTCTGCTCTTCGATTATGGACGTCAGAGGTTTAGTTGTGGGCGTTATTGGTAAAGCATTGGTATAATTTTCTTTAAAAGCTTTCTGAAAGTCTATACTGCTTATTAGATGCAGCTTGTACGGCATACCTAATTTAAGCATCTCAAATTTGAGCCCCTCTATCACATTGTTATGTTCTGGATCCACCAAGGCTAAATTCAGGCTACCATTGACAATAGATAGTGGTAGTATTTTATTTTCTTTTATATATTCTAATGGTAATTTATTCAGTACATCTGCTGATATTTTTATATCTTTTATTATTTCTAAATTATAAGCGCTAGCTCTAGCAGCAATTATGTCTTCTGTGGATATAGAATATGGAGCCAGTAATTCTTCTATATTTATTCCACTCTCATTTATATCTAGAGTGTTGATAGATCTAAGCTGTAAATCTGAAATCTTGCCAAGCTTTGCTAACTCGTCTATTATTCGCATAATTAAAATTTATTAAGGAAAGGATTAGACTTTTGGGTTATTTGCTGTTTATCTATAGCTATAGTAGTATCGACTAGCTCCAACAAAAGTGGACTTGCTTGTATTTTGCCACCCAGCTGCTGGGCCAAAGCATATATATTTTCTATTTCTTTAAACACTCTACTGCTAATAGCACCATCCAAGCTGGATAGGTCTTCCGTATCTGTGGCTTTATTAATATTAACTTTATTAAAATAATACACTGAAGTTTGTACACCACCAGAGATAACACCGTCTTTGGCTGTGATACTGAGAGCTTTAATATTTACAAAACGTAAATTGGTTTCTAATTTATTTAAAAGATTATAAAAGTTTTCATAGTCACCAGAAAATTGTATACCTACACCCATTGGTGTATATAATTTACCTTTACTATTATCATCACTATTGCCATCATAAGTGATACTGACAACTTTAACCTTTGAACTATCAGATACTTCATTGACTTCATTTATGGTCCTGGCTATATCTTGACCTACTGGTATCGCTGTAGCCAATTTATCTCGATCTTCATTTTTAAATTCTTCAAATTGCTTTTGTAATTCTTTACCATTATCAGATAAATTTTTAGCTTTGATACTCAAAGCCTCTGCTTTGGTCTGATCATCTATTTTCTTGCCTATTATATCACGACCAAATATATTACTGCCTCCACCATTATAAGAAGGCAACAAGAAAAAATATATCATCAGTCCTGTACCTATATATGCTATCGCCATTTGTATTTGATTTTTCATATATTATTTCTTTATTGTTTTAGTCCCTCCGCTATCTAGCATTTTTAAAAGCTTTTGTATTTCTATTTGATCAGAACTACTAGCGTTAATACCGACGTTTGTATTATCTAATACTGGCACTTTTACAGTGTTATTATTTAATGTTTTGATAGAAGTATTTAACATGGCTGAAGTATTTACATTACCTTCTATGAATTGGTCAAAAATGTCCACCGCCGTGGGGTCCACAATTTCAAATCTAACAGCGAAGTTAATTATATCTCTATTTTCTGAGGCTTGAGATATAATACCTTTATTTTTTACTGGCTCTTGGGTTTTATTAAGAGCAGTCAATGCTATATTTTTTATATATTTATCATACTTACCACTTTTTAGCTCGTCCATTTGTTGTATCACATATTTATAAGATAGAGCTTTGCCAAACAAGTTTATTTCATATTTATCTTTATCTTTAACTTTATAATCAAAAGCTGACCAAGCTACATTTTTATTGGTAACCACTTCCAAAAAACTTAAAATGGTAGTTGGCCTATTATGCTTTAAAGATAACTCATTAAAAGTGCTGAGCTTATCCATGAGTGCTTTTATATCAGTCAGATTTACACTTTCTACTGCATTTTTATAACTTATAACTTCTTTCAGTGTATTATTAGATTTGATAGATAACTGTCTATCATAAAAGAATAGCCCCATACATGCAATAACTGATAATCCAAATAGTATCCAGCCAAAACTCACAAAAGGATTAGAGGGTAGTACTTTAGCTTTGATATCAGTAGACCCAGTAAATCCACCATTAGCATTAGCTAATCTTACAGACCCTAAATTATTTATATTGTTACTATTTGGATTCATAATTTTAATTAAAGGCTTTGAGAGCTAGCCCTGCCGACACCGCATAGGTAGCACTCACTCTATCTACTAGGCCTGACAAATATGTAGCATATTTTATATTTTTAAAAGGTTCGCCGACGCTTACCTTTGCTTTGAAACAGCTCTTTATCTTTAAACTACTAGCACAAGCATGGGCATTACCTCCGATAAAAGTTATTTCATCTATACTTATATTATACTCCCTTTCTAGATTTTCTCCGATATGCCCGAGCTCTTCTAATAGTGGATAAGTCGACATATCAATGATATTCATCAGGCCGTTATCCTCTATTTCTTTATTTATGAGCTTTCTCTTCATCATCTCTGTATCTTTATAGCCATTTTTCATTAGACTATTCTTGATAACGCTCGTTATATTGTTACCTCCCACTTGCACTGTTACGCTTTTATACAGTATCCCTTTTATTACTAATGTGGCTGTGGTAGTAGACCCTCCAGTATCCACCAACAGATAATTTTTACCGGTGAGCGACATAGATCGTACCGCTGAGAAAGTTTCCATTTCAAAACCGAGAATATTGATGCCTACATTTTTAAATATCTCTACGTATCTGTTCACTGTAGACTTCTTCACCGCTATTACTGACACTTTAGCCTTACCTTCTTTGGCTCCTGTCGGTATAGGCCAATGGTCTATGATTAGCTCATCTATAGGTAAGGGTAAATATTTTCTTATTTCTAATTGTATAGTGTTCTCCATATCTGCCACTGGCACTATTGGAACATCGATAGCAAATATATATGACTCAGTGGCTGGTATACTGACATAGGCATTTTTAAGCATGGGCTTGGCAGTGATACACATATCTTTGATGGCGCGCTCCAGTGTAGCATCACCTATATTTACCGATTGACCCAGCTCTAAACCAGCGTATGAGGCCAGCTCCACCTCAGCATAATTTTGTAAAGATATCACTCCATCCTTCATGTCCAGCTCTGTCAGCTTGACACTATTATACCCTATATCTATACCCAATCCTATATTTATATTTTTGTCTTTGAAAATCCCAAACATAAGTATATAATATAACATATGAACATTATAAACAAGGTAAAACTATTTTTAATAATTAATTTTAATAAAATAAATAAATTATTTTCTATTTTTATAAAACAAATACTACCACAGTCTTGTATTATTTGTAGTAAAACAATAAATAAAGTATTTTTAGAAAGTGGTAATTATTGTGAATTTGATTTATCTTTATGTAAAGTATGTTTTGATAATATACCTAGACCCAAAGAGATAGGCGTACCATGGATACACAGTGCCATCACTTATGATCATCCATCATCTCATAAAATAATACATGCACTCAAATATTATAACAAAAAATCAATAGCGAGTACCCTCGTTTACTATTGTCATCAGGACTTTCTAAGTTTTATAAATACATATATACGATATAATAAACTAAGCTATAACAATACTAAAAATGATAACTTAAACAGAAAAGACTCTGAAAATATAAAAAATATATATAAAATAATTTTGATACCTATTCCTATATCTATAGAAAGGCAAAAGACACGCGGGTATAATCAGTCGGAACTATTAGCGGCCGCTCTGGTCGCCTACGGTGACCAGAGCATGAGTGTAACCAATACTCTTATAAAGAAATCTAAAAGTACTGTCAGGCTCTCACATCTACATAGTGTATCAGATCGCAAAGAAGCTATAAATCAAACCATGCACTGCAGTGAAAAAGAATATAAAGATATTATTTCCAAAGAAAATATATTGTATGTCTTAATAGACGATATTACCACCACCGGCTCTACTCTCTACGAAGCTCGCCGCGCACTCATGACTCTGCCTGACATGGACCAACGATACATAGCAGCATGGACGGTGGGACATTAAACTTTTTTAAATTATAAGGTGAATTTTCCTGATACACCCGCATTCAACCAAAGATGACAATATCATCGATTGACGCAAGGCATCTAGTGCGACCTTGGTCGGAGATGCTACATGCACTATTACCACTAGATTATCTGCATAACCTGAGGCTTTGGCCATTTTCTTCAGCTCTAAAGCAAAGAGATTACCCTCCGAATGTGACACCAATATCACACCTTTGCCGGCCACCAGATCGGCTTTGATGGTTGCGTACATCGAGTCAGTCAATTCTTTGTAATTATAGGGGTCAAGCTGTTGGCCTGAATAGAATTTGATTAACAAGTCCCACGCTCCATGCCACCCTGCGATGAACCCGTCCTTGATTCGCTGAAGGAATCCTGTTTCCAAGTTAAACTTCAACTTATAAGTTTCAGCTAGGTCCATCAATAATTTCTGTGATGGATTAAACTCAAAGTTCATCACGCCATTCACATAGCGCAGTACTGATTTACATTCAGCCATAGTCATAGTCGGTATCGAGAGCGCCATGAAAACGCCGATGACTATCAAAACTTTTTGAAAGAACTTCATCTCAATCTCCTTGATGTGTGGGTTTACTTGCAGTCGCGAGACAAATCAGTACCTGGACCATAGTAGCCTGCTAACTTTTCCAACTCCCTCAATCTTTGCACTTTTGCTGCAGAGTTGTAATCAGAAAAGAATATGAGGTGACTTGCCTCCTCGAATTCTACCAGACTGAAAGCCTTGTCAAACTGGCAATATGCAGAGAATGCGGCCTCTGGATACACTATCAACATCGCCTCCGCTTTAGTTTTTGGCAATTTGTCATATGTGACAGCGAGTATTGAAGTATGCAATCTGGACTGGCTCATGAGTGCATCCACTTTGGCTTTGCTGGCCACATCAGTACCTGGGTACTGCTTAAGGATATCAGTAGCGACACGGTCAGGCACGCCGTCTTTGTTCATATCCACATCGGAGGTCTCTAGCATCGAGCCGTTACCGCCTGTGTATGTGATACCTCCAGCATTCTTTGTGCCGATGAGCGCCAGTGGCGTCTCTGTCGATGTCACTACTGTCGTCGAGCCACTGGTAGGGTTACCACCACCACAAGCAGACAGTATTGCTATCACAACCACGATAGCCAATACTGCCACCACATTACGATTATCTTTTAGCATTTGCATATTTACTTTCATAGTGTTAGCGACACATCGATGATGAGTCTGTGTCTATTATAGCATAATTTACTTATTATATCTTTCTACTTTTATCTACAAGATTTCTTTTTATATACTCTTCATCATTCTATCAGTCTCTGCTAATACTTTTATTATTTTCTGATAATGCTCTATCTCGTCATTTGATAACACTCTCCCCTTACGATCTTTTAGATACTTTTGAGATGGTTGATACCCACCAATATAAAAGTCCCAAGCGACCTGTGGTACGCCACCAAAATATTGTTCATCATTTATATATACATTACAGATACCATTAGATATGTCATCATTATTATCATTAGACACATCATTATCACATTTTACTTTATCATATTTAACTTTATCACATCTCACTTTATTTACAATATTATCACCAGTCACTGGAAATTGTGTTATCAAATTATTTACATCTGGGTCTAACATAAGGTGCAAAGCTCTTAGTTTCTGACCTATTTTTACTAATCTCCAAAACTCTTCACTACTCTCTGGATATGGCACACGAGGAAAATCTATTTTTAAAAACTCTTTGTACTTCTCTCTGTACGCTGGACTATGCAGGCTAGCGTATATATAATCGAGAATATCCTCAGGACTTGTCTCACTATCAAAAACAATTTCATTGATTTTATTCCATATATCTTTATTTAGATTCGGAACCTTTTCATTTTGATCTGTGTATAAATATAGAGG
>JAYTYR010000043.1:0-8187 GCA_043742265.1 bacterium
AACGAGTAGCTCTCGCCCCGCCCCAGCGGGCTAGAGCACAAAATAAATCAAAAGCTGAACGAGTAGCTCTCGCCCCGCCCCAGCGGGCTAGAGCGCAAAAACTTTAAAAAATCTGTAAGATTTTTCATTTTTGTGTTATTATGTATTATAGACAAGGTTAAGTATTTGGCATGTCGCCTAAATATAGTATGGTCTAAATAAAGGAAACAGTATGGAATATCATGAAGTATTTTTCATTTTTGTTACCACCTTGTTTGATATTGCTATCTCAGGTTTTATTCTGTGGAGGTTTATGATCGACGTATTAGAACTCCCCCCCACAGAAAAAAAGAAGACTAGTCAAAATGTTCGAAAAGAAATGAAGTATCACAAACTTTGACTCAAAATTTTGACCCAAAGTGAAACTCTATCATCCAGTCTGCAACGACTGGATTTGTTTATTTATATATGATATGATAAACACACGGAAGAGTGGCAGAGTGGTCGAATGCACCTGTCTTGAAAACAGGAAACTGAGCAATCGGTTCGAGAGTTCGAATCTCTCCTCTTCCGCAATAATGTAAAAGTATCGTACATGACCCATAGCCATTGTTATGGATTCAATAAACAAAAAGAGGCTTTGTAGTCTCTTTTTGTTTATGGAAATCCTTTAGTAATTATTTGTTACAAAATTCGCATAGATGTTTCCCTTCTGGGTCGTTCCTTGTTTCATATTTGAGATTACATTTTTCACAATGTGAAAAAATAATATTACATTTTGAACATAAGTAGACATTATTCTCAATTAAGATACTTATAGATTTGCAACTTGGGCAATCGTATTCACTTAGTTCGTTCATTTAGTTAAAAGATTAAGGTTAGGTAGTTAACCCTAGCCTTCGTTATCTATTATATCAAATTTAATTTTTATTAGGGAAAAA
Source organism: bacterium (assembly GCA_043742265.1). GTDB lineage: Bacteria > Patescibacteriota > Minisyncoccia > Phycocordibacterales > UBA5272 > JAMIGE01. The sequence continues at coordinate 921 of JAYTYR010000043.1, forward strand.
TGCTATAATACCCTTACAAGATCTTGAGTGGTGGGTACTTAACTCACATGGCCCGCCAACTCGTGCTAGCACGAAGCGTCTTGTAAAATATAAGTTTTCTGACAAATCTATTTTATAGCACTTAGGACGCTAGGAACTTAAAATAATTGTTCAAATAAAAACTAAGTATTGCTACTTAGTTTTTATTTAGATTTATTTTGTTATTTTTAATTTTATTTTAAGTTTTATTCACTATCTTGGTCTCTCCTTTATACAATCTCAAGCTTGCATTAAATGAACTCAAAATATTTCTTTTCTCCTCACTACTTCCACTTTCCAGTATCCATTTTACATAATCTCTGATATCTATTTCTCTAAAATTAGTTTTGTCTATTTTATTTAGCAGTGTTATTTAGAAACTTTTAAATCTCTCTAATTCTTCTTTTATTTTTTTCTCTACTATCACTTTCTTGAAATCCATTTTTTCTATTAATACATGTAAATATGATACTAAATCTTTCTCTGTAATATATCAAAATTTACAATTACTATCTTGTGATTTTGTACAAAAATAATATACGTGACGACTCTTGCCTCCATTCTTTAACTTTTTAAATTTTTCATCTGCTGATATACCAGATCCACATAGTCCACAGTTTAATATTTTAGTAAATGCGAATTCTTTATTCTCAGCTCTAGCTACTAAGAAACTCATCTTTATCTGATCTTGTACTAAATTAAATAATTCTCTGCTTATCGGTGGCTCATGTTTGCCTTGATACCATCTACCTGATCCTTTAGGCGACTCAAATACTCCATAGTAAAACGTAGAGTCTAGTATTCTATATACTCCGCCAAGGGTCAAGGCTTTATTACCTCTAGTATAAAAGTTTACTTCTTTTAGCCAATTATATATCTTTCTACCAGATAATTTATCATAAGCAACTTTTTCAAACATTTGTTTTATTACTGGACCTCTATCAGGATCTATGAGGCTCATACATTTTCTGTCAGTTCTTTTTTCTTTAACATATCCCGTAGGTGCCATAGCTGGCCACAGACCCATCTCACATCTTGTTTTATGTCCTCGTTTTACATTTATACCTCTATTATCATTTTCAAGTTTAGCTTGACTTCCAAGTATCATTAGTAAAAACTTTTCATTTGGGTTATTTGTAAAAGTCTGACTATGTGTTCGTATTTCTTTTAACTTTCCTGCGTCCATGAGATCTACTACCATTCCAAGATCTCCTGCGTTTCTACTTATTCTATCTGGTGCCCAAGTGAGTATTGCATTAAATTTTCCTTCTTTTAGATCGGCTATCATTTCATTGTATACAGGTCTTTGCCCAGTTTCTTTAGCGCTATGAGCTTCTCTTTTAATATTTACTATTTCCAGTTTTTCTCTTTCTGCTATGTCTTGCATCTCTTTGATTTGAGAGTCTATAGATAAAGCCTGTTTTTCATCAGATTCAGTACTTTTTCTAGCATAAAGTACATATTTGATGTTCTTATTAAGGTTTTGATTCAGACCACTGTAACTGCTATTTTCTATTGTTTGGATAGCTCCTAAAACCTTGTTTTTGATGTATTTACTCATATATTTGTCAGAAGTTCACTTTGGACGGCAAATGAACCTGTATATATATTAATGACGCAGAACTAAAACCTTGTATAGTCTATGCAGAGTTAGGGATGAGTAGTGGGGTGAGGACTATTTTTTATATCAATTTCAAGTGTGGCAGGCACCAGAATTGTATTTACAAACATTTTTATGATAATATAAGAATAGATGAAAAGAAAATTAACTTTTAATGAAAGTAATAAGCTATACTTAGGAATTGGATCTAATCATGACTTTTCTGGATGTATAATAAAAAACGGTGAGATAATAATGGCGATAGAAGCTGAGAGAATAAGCAGGATAAAGCATGGCTTAGAAGGATTTAACACATTCCAGAGTGTTCTGAAGTATTTATTTAAAGATTCAGTGACAGAATTAAATTCCTTATCGAGTTGTGACACTTTAAATCTAAGAAATTTAAATGAATACAGATCAGATATAAAACTTTACAATCATCACTTATGTCATGCTAGTACCGTATTTTTTACTTCCCCATTTAAAAACTCTGCCATACTTATAACAGATGGTCTAGGAAGTAGTACCCAGAATGATTTAGGTGATTATTTATTTGAAACTGTCTCTATGTATAAAGCTAGTGATAAAGAGATATCAGAGGTAAGAAAAATTTATGGAATAGTCAGTCAGGAATATGACGAAAGACATACACATCATTTATATATACCAAATTCTTTAGGTATATTCTATACTTACATAACTAAAATAATAGGATTTAAATTTTTAGAGGACGGTAAAACTATGGGTCTAGCATCTTATGGAGACCCAAAGTCTTACTATCCTAATTTAATAAAACATGTTGAATATTTAAAAGATGAGTCAGTTTCTATAAAGCTAACTGAAACAGATTTTTATTTCTATAAAAATATAGTAGATAATGAGCATAATGAAGATGCTAAATTTAAAATTAGAGCAGATATGGCAGCTGCAGGACAATTAATTTTAGAAGAAATATTGCTGTATTATGTAAATCTTTTACAAAAATTAACAGGTGAAGAAAATTTATGTTTAGGCGGAGGTGTTGCTTTAAATAGCTTGGCGAATGGAAGAATACTTAAAGAATCAAAATTTAAAAACATACACGTATTTCCGGCTTGTGGAGACAGTTCAATTTCTGTAGGCGCTGCATACTTGTCATACTATGAAAATACAAATAATGATAGAATTTTAATTAACCAAGTTAATCCATTCTTAGGCAAGAGTTATTCCGAAATGGAAATATTAGAATCTCTAAAAAAGTATGTAAATATAAAATACGAAAAACTAGAAAATAAATACGAGTACACAGCGAAACTCTTACAAGAAGGAAATATTATAGCTTGGTTTCAAGGTGGCTCGGAGTTCGGACCTAGGTCACTAGGACACAGAAGCATACTTGCAAATCCAAAATTAAAAGATACAAAAGATTATATAAATAAAATTATAAAAAATAGAGAACTTTTTAGACCTCTTGCTCCGATGATTTTATTTAAGAATCAAACTGATTATTTTGATTCTAATTTATATACTCCAGTAATGCTTTTTGTAGTAAATGCAAATACTGATAAAATAAAAGACATAGAAGCTGTTGTGCACGTAGATGGTAGCTCTAGAATTCAGTCAGTCAATGAAAATAATAATGAGGCTTACAAGCTTTTGGTAGAATTTAATAAAATATCAGGACTACCATTACTGTTAAATACCTCGTTTAATATAATAAAAGGTGAACCTATCGTAGAAAGTCCAGATGATGCGCTTAAAAGCTTTTCTATTTCTAATATAGATTACCTTATTATAGAAGATTATCTTTGTGTCAAAAATACCCGGCAATAAAGTCTTTGTGATATAATATAGTAAATTAAAATAACTATGAATAAAAATATAATAATAACTCAATCAGTTAATAGAAAATCTATAAATGATCAAGACATTGAAATAGTTGAAAGGAAAGGTCTTGGTCACCCAGATACAATATCAGATTTTATTGCTGAGGAAATATCTATAGAATACTCTAAATATTGTCTAGACAATTTTGGCTGTATTTTAAGACATATGATAGATAAGATATCAGTTACTGGAGGACTTACTAAGGTGAGCTTTGGTGGTGGTGAATTCATATCTCCTGCAAAAGTTAAGCTTAACGGACGTTTTACAGAAAGTGTGGGTGATGTAAAAATACCCTATATGGAAATTGCAGAGAAAGTAGTCTATAAATATTTTGAAAAAGTTTACTTTAACTTTAAAAAAGAGTATATAATTATAGAAAACAATACCCACTCTTCTCCTGGGCCTGGTATTATTTTTGCTAAAGATGGATCGTCTAAAAATGAGAGAAAAGATTTTTTTGTAGAGCAAACAAAAGATACAATAAAATATCACAATAATAGTTTTAGATCTAATGACACATCTACCGCAGTGAGTTACTTTCCTGTGAGTAATTTAGAGAGGTTAGTAATTGATGTAGAAAAATATTTAAACTCTGAAAAATGCAAGGATCTTTATCCTTACATCGGCACTGATATAAAAGTTATGGGTTTAAGAAAAAAACAAGAGGTAGAAATAACAATATGTCTACCTCTAATATCTCACTTTGTTAGTAATTATGATGATTACGTAGCGAAGATAGAGATTGTAACAGATTCATTGAAGCAGATAATTAAACAAGAATACCCGTTTGAGGATATAAAGATTTTTATCAATACTAGAGATAGATCAAACCATGATGATTTATATATGACTTTATTAGGTAGCGCTTTAGAAAGTGGAGACGAGGGTTCTGTTGGTAGAGGAAATAGACTGCATGGAGTAATCCCTTTTACTAGAAACTTTACAATGGAAGCAGCATGCGGTAAAAATCCTGTGTATCACATAGGTAAAATATATACATCTTTAGCTTATTTAATATCTAAAGATATTTACTCTAAATATGATATAGAAAATACTGTATTCATAACTTCTCAAATTGGCAGGGATTTAAGTGACCCTTGGATTCTAAATATAGAGCTAAAATCTAATTTTTCTGATGAAATTGAAATCGAAGTTAAGAAAATTGCTGATAATTATTTAAATAGTATTTCTTCTATTACAAATAAAATAATTAATAGGGAGATACCTCTTGGTTATTAATTTTCTTTTTACTCTGCCCTGTAAAATAAAAACATTTAGAATTTCCTATCGTAGAAATATTGTTATTATTTAGAATGACTCCGGAATCTTCTGGAATAGCTATTATGTTACTATTATTATCTAAGCACCACTTCTTTATTTCGCTATCTTTACTTTCATCGTAATGACAGGCTACCGAGTAGCCTACTATCATATCAAATCCTTTATACTCCATACCCTCTATTTTCTCATCATTTTGACAGGATATATTTTCTCCTAGAACTATAGCTCCAGCACTTCCTCCATATATAATACCATTATCTTTATTTATAAAACTTATCAATTTCTCATCGAAATTATTCTCTCTTAGAAGCTTTCTAAGCATCCAAGTATTCCCACCACCTATATAGATAGCATCATACTTATTCAAGCCTTTGTATATTTTAAAATCTTTTAAAATATCTAGAATTAAATCTTCTCTATTATGTAAAGCAATAACAGATTTGAACCAATTTTCAGCGCCCTCATACATCTTGTGACCAATTAAGGCTGTAGGTATGTACAGGATATTAGCATTCTTTTTAAGACTATTGAAAAAAAAATTGTCGAGAGACAGGGTTTGCTTTTCGCTCCCACCTCCCGACAATATTATAGTGCTGTTATTTATTTTCATTTTTTTTATTGGAGATAAGTTCTTTTATGAACTTAGGATCTTGACCCCTATTATACACCAATATTTCTATTAGCTCAATAAGTGAAAGTTTTGAGTGCTGATTAACACCAAACCTCAAACACAAGTCCTTTATAATCCCATGATCACATTCAGGCATTAGTATCTCTAACATTGAAGAGTAATTTAATTCAGATTTATTAAACTGTTTCCAGAATCCTAAATAAGAATAAACTATCATAACAACATTAGCTGCATCAGTTCTAAGAGTAGCTCTTTTTATTAGCCAACGAAGACGACCTCCAGAGCTTCTCCCGGAGGGAGTAACTTTACTAGTTAGTAAAAGTGCTATCGTTCTGCACGCATCTTGTAGCTCAGGGTCACTGGGGAGACCTAAGATACTGGAAACATCAGAATAATCAGACAGCCCATTTAAGACCCAGCAAATCCTCTCTAAGCCGAACCCTATATCGCTCATAGACAGCGAACTGTTACCTGGTAGAGAGTAAGTAAAATTTGCATCACCAATCTCTACAGAATTATAAACAAAAAAGACTTGATGAACTAAGAATTCACCCATTCCCCAGTTTTCAAGCCTATTTCGAATAATGAGATTCAAGTTACTAGCGTGCAGGCCTAGCTTAGAGAGCACTGTTAACCAGTGATCCATAGATGTGAAATGGTCATCCAGTGTTATACCCAAAGACTCAGTGCATGTATTTACAAAGGATGTGCTCATATCTTTAGGTAGCTTATCTTCCTTGCTTCTTAATGATCCAAGTCGCACACAAGGTTGACTAACAAAATATCTCACACCACCTTTACCACTTGAATCTCTAGAGGAGAATATATCTGAAAATATTTGCACACCTGCAGATACAAGATCTGTATTGTAGCCAGAAGTCATTGCTATCGGCTCATGATTTGTATAACCAAGAGAGATAAACAATGATTTTATTTTCTGAAGCAAAGATAAGAGACTTATCTGTTTTTTACTTAAAACAGCATTCCTCACTTTTTCTTTGTCAGCAGAAGAGCATTTCCTCCAACCACATTCCGACGCTTCCAAGTTTTTTGAATAAAAAGCTCTTCTGCAACTTTGGCACTCACATAATTTCCAGCTCCTACTCTCCATAAAAACTTTGAGCTGACCTGAAAACTCTTGAGAAATTTCTAAGTCTGAGTTATTCATGAGACTACTCCCGTTAAGTTAAATTCAAAGAACATCATGTTGTAGTAAATCATATTTTTTACTAATTGTCAAACTTACTTTGAGTAAGTTCAACAAGTAACCACAACACTCTAGTATATAATTAGAGAATGAAATACAAACAATTAAAAATAGAAGAAAGAGAAATAATACAAAAGATGCTTTGGGATAAAGAAACCATAAGAAACATAGCTAAAAAACTAAATAGGTCTCCCTCTACGATAAGTAGAGAGATAAATAAAAACATTCCCAAAGAACACAGAAGATATACTCCGAGACTAGCTAATGAAAGAGCTGAAACGAAGAAGAAGTCTAGGGGAAGAAAAGAAAGATTAAAGAGTGAAGAAATTAGAATGGAAGTACACAGACTACTTAACTTACGTTGGTCGCCAGAACAAGTATCTAATTACTAAAGATACGTCAACCACATAATAGTCGTAGATATCAAAGATAATTACTTTTGATAATGGATCTGAGAATCAAAATTACAAATACATAGAATCTAACTCAAGTATTAAGTGTTACTTTGCTCACCCTTACTCCTCTTGGGAGAGAGGGACAAATGAGAATACTAATGGCTTAATTAGAGACTTCTTTCCTAAAAAGACAAACTTTGTTACAATAGATAATGTTGAACTACAGCACGTAGTTAATTTACTAAATACTAGACCAAGAAAATGTCTTG
>JAYTYR010000044.1:0-1814 GCA_043742265.1 bacterium
TCCCGGCACTGACCCTTTCCGAGGCAAAGCGCTGGGCGAGCGACCATTCAGTTCCGGCAACAGCCGTGAAGCGCCTGCCCTGGAATAACTGAGCGCAGCAGCCACCGACTAAGCTGATCTGAATCTGTCAAGTTTGCATTCTCCTCATAAAAGGAGTAGTATAGGGGTATTTACATATATGGCAATACACAAAGCTTTGGATTATCGTTATTACTTGCGTCCCGTGTCTTTACTATTATTTATTATTAGTATAATTAATATATTTGCACCGGTAGTGATAGAGGCAGCTAGCACTTCTAGTGCTTCAGTAGGGTCTTCTGCGTCTATGGATCCAGTATCAAACAAAGCTAATCGTCTGCAGTCTCAAGGGTCGAGTGGAGTAGATCAGTCTACAGGAGCCTTCACTTATTCGTACCCTATATCAGTACCAGCAGGCAGAAACGGTGTCACTCCTAATTTATCTCTAAATTATAATTCACAAAATACTGATAACGGTATAATAGGATATGGTTGGACTATGAATTTACCCTATATAGAAAGAGTAAATAGAACAGGTATAGATAAAATCTATACTGATAATTATTTCGTCTCATCTCTACATGGTGAAATTATAAGTAAAGATAAATATAATTTTTATCAAAAGGTAGATGATGGCTCATATGCACAATACTCTTGGAATGGCTCATCTTGGATCATGAAAGACCGTGATGGTAATGTCTATTATTTTGGTGATACTGATGATACTAGATTACAAACTGTAGATAGATCTAAAGTCGCCCGCTGGTATATACATGAAATGAGGGATAAGTTCGGTAATGGTATAGTTTATAACTATAAAAAAGATAGTAGTTTACAAGCTATTTCTATAGGAGGTGCATTATCTGCCAACACTAATAATGCTATAGTTGGTGCTGTTTATAATGTTTTAATTTCTTCTATTTCATATACTGATCATGCTCTCGCTCGCCCTCTACACACTATCTATTTCAACTATGAAGACAAAGCTGATAAAAGTATATCTTATAAATATGCTTTTCCATTAATAGATACCAAGAGGCTTTCATATATCAGGATAAATAGTAATGGTAAAGATGTAGGTTATTACTCACTAGGATATACAGCGGGATCCAATAGTACTCGCTCACTTTTAAATAAAATAGAAGAAAAACATTTAGGTACAAATGGAGATTGGACCACTCTCCCACCTACTACATTTGAGTATGAGAGGAGTGATGTGAGTTTCTTGGGTAATATTGTTAATTCAATAGATCCATATGGTAATAACAAAATAATAATTGATGGTAATGGAGATGGTGTGAATGAGGCTAACTCTACTACCGCATTGATAGCTCCAATTACAGGTGATACTAACGGTGATTTTAGGAAAGAAATACTTAGTCAATATGGCTCTGATAAATATACCGTAGCTGATATAAATGGTGATGGTTTTGATGACTTGATATATGGTGATAGTAACAGTCAGACTGTGGCTATAAATAATGGTAAAGGAGCCTACGCACTTGTAGCTTCGCCATATTCTGTTAATCTCACTAACACACAATTAGTGGATATGAATGGAGATGGCTTGCTTGATAAAGTGACAAAGTCAGCAATAGGTACTAGTACTATATACAGCATATATTTTAATAATGGATCAGGATTCAATACTAATTCTGATATGAAATGGAATGCCAATTCTACATATGCTGGATATGAGACCTGGGATAGAGGCGTGAGATTCGTGGATGTGAATAATGATGGATTGGTAGATATTGTGAAGGCTTACTTCAATAATAGTGGTCAAGGAGGAGGTA
>JAYTYR010000045.1:0-5019 GCA_043742265.1 bacterium
GTTTTTGTCTGTGCTATGTGGCTGACAGGGTTTGATGTGCCTAACCTCTCGACATTATATCTCGATAAACCATTGAAAAATCATACTTTGATGCAGACTATTGCTCGCGCAAATCGCGTAGCAGAAGGGAAGTCAAATGGACTAATTGTTGACTATATAGGTGTATTTAAAAGCCTGCAATATGCACTAGCAATGTATGCAAGTACCAACAAAAATGAAGTTGTTATTCATCCAAAGGCAGATCTCATACAAAAACTAGTTGATGAAATCACCGAAGTTGAAACATTTCTTGCCACCAAATCAATAGATATTCAAAAGGTTATTGATGCTGATAACCACACGAAATTACAACTTCTTGAAAGCTATGCAAACACAATACTTGAACACAAGGGCTCAAAAAAAGTATTCCTGTCTTCAGTCTCTGATTTGTATCAAACATATTTATCACTTCTTCCAGATCCAAATGCTTCCGATTATTATGGAAAAGTACAAGTACTCAAAGCCCTCGCGTCTCGTATTCGCAACGTAGGAGGAAAAAGTATTGATGTATCTATTGTACAAAAAGAGATGGAAGAGTTGCTAGATAAGTCTATCCAGACTGGTGAGTACATTGTTACCCATTACAAAAAACTTGTTGACTTATCGACACTCGATGCAAATGGACTACATGATTATTTCATGAGTCTCGAGAATAAAAATATCCAAGCCGAAAACCTTACAAAAGAACTCGAAGATAAAATCAAAGAGATGGCAACTCGTAATAAAAAGCGCTTAAAATTCCTAGAACGTCTTGATGCTTTGTTGTCTGAATATAACAAAGGTGGACAAGATGTAACACAGCTCGTGAGTGACCTCATGGAGCTTGCTCGTGACCTTTCTGTAGAAGAAGAGCGCGCTGTAAAAGAGAACCTTACCGAAGATGAGCTCGCAGTATTTGATTTACTGGTAAAGGAAAACTTAAATCCAGCAGAAATCGAAGATGTGAAAAAAGTAGCAAAAGAAATGATAGAGAAGCTGAAGAGAGATATACTAACTCCACACTGGAGAGAGTTTGAACAGACAAGGTCAGGGGTAAAGACTACTGTCACAGATTATGTCTATAAACTACCAGAGCCAACCTACACAGAATTTGAATGCCAGAATCTTGTAAGTCCACTTTATAATTTTATGTACGAACAGTACGCATAGAGTAGTACACGTAAACAATATTCTGAAAAAGATAACAATTAATAAATTAAAATGAAATTATTGTATTGTCGCACAATATATCTTTTACGACATTATATATAATTAACTATATTATATAACGCCTAACTTTTTAATTTAAAAAATTTTAACTACGTTAATTAATAGCATTGTATTAATAATTATATTTTTATATAATTGGACTTTTCCACACCTGACTATTCTACCCTATTGTGCTGAGTAGGTGTAGGTAGTATTATGTATATAAGCTTCTATGAAGTAAAAGATAAGAGCTTGACGATATCTTCTCCCTTGCCACAATTAGGGTTACGTAGCGAACACTGTAAGTAATGGGCATACTTTTGAGTATGTAGCCATACAAACAAAATAAATAGTAGAGGTTGATAATGATTGAGTTACATTATCGTAACGTCCTCGGCGCTTATTAGTATATATACCGACACCGCCCCTTCCGGAGGGGCTTTGTTGTTTATATTTATATTGCAAATATTTTATAAATATATTATCATATACTTATGATAACAATTAGCATGGCCAATTTAATACTTATAATTTTATTCACTTTTATAATTGGTACTGGTGTCGGCTGGACTAGTAAATGGATATGGTGGAATTAATACTTTGAGTATGTATTTATATTAGTGTGACTTTAACAAATCCAGTATTTCTGTAGCGATAATACGTGCAGCATCTGAGGTGCCAAAGTCTTTGGCGTTGTCGGAATATTGATTATAGGTAATCAGATCACTGGTGATACTATGTAATGCTGTTAAAAGCATATGGGCTGACAAGTTACTCTCTTCTAGACTTTTAGCCCATCCAGCCTTAACGGCTTCAAAAGCGTTCTCGGCTTGATGATTAGACCTGCTGATGGCTAGTGGGATGAAAACTGTCGGTATTTGCCATTGGGCTAGCTCAAACATGGTAGTGGCACCACCTCGTGCTACGGCGACGTCTACATGTGGATATATATCCGCAAAATCGGCATGACCATATAGTGCATAATTACTGGCATTCAGATTATCTTGTAATATTTGGTTGCTTTGAGCTTTGGCAAAGCCTATATTTTCTTCGCCTACTACATGTATGATATTATAAGTTTCTAAAAGCTGTGGCAGAGATACAAAGATTAAATTGTTAATAGTTTGTGAGCCTTGTGATCCTCCAGTGACCAGTAGCACTGGCCTGCCATATGTATATTCACGATCAAAATCAGGTGGGGGTATCAAGTCGGCCATGATAGGCTGACCAGTATGAGCGGCATTGTGAAATCCATTCTCAGTGGCAGCGCGCGCGAAGCTTACAGCTGATCGATAAGCAAACTGTGCTGACCATGTACTGATACGCCCAGGTATAGTATCGCTCTCGTGTATAAAAACTGGTATACGTAGTATACGTGCCGCAAAAAGTACTGGGAAGCTAGCATACCCACCTTTTGAAAATATCACATCGGGGTATGATGACATGAGCTTGTATAGTGAGGCGACCATACCGAATAAAGTAACGAATATGTCCAAGAAATTTTGGAAAGAAAAATAAGTGCGCATCTTGCCAGCAAAGACTCGCCTATAGTCTACACCATACTTTACTAATAGATCAGGATAATAATTACGATCCGAATAAAAATAAATATGAGGAGCGACCACGCCCTCTTCGCGACAAATCTTTTGTATCTGCTCCGCCACTGCAAAAAGTGGGTATATATGCCCCCCTGTGCCACCACCTGTAAGTACGACTTTCATATTTACATTATAGCATGGCATTATTTTTGTGTATATACTTTGATAGATTAAGTAATATACCAATAGAAAGCATAAACAAAATCAAAGCTGTGCCGCCATGAGAAATGAGAGGTAGAGGTATGCCTGTGAGCGGTAATACACCCATAATAGCGCCTATGTTCAGGTATGCTTGTATACCAAATACACAAGCGATACCTACAGCAAGTAATTTGTTAAAGGAATTGTTAAGCTTTTTACCTATATAAAGTCCGATAATTATAATATATAAATATAATATAATTACAAAGCCAGACCCTATCAAACCAGTCTCCTCACCTATCACAGCAAAGATAGAGTCTGCTATAGGCTCTGGGAGATATCCACCAAACTTTTGTACCCCCTGCCCTACACCGCGACCAACTATACCACCTTGACCTATAGCTATTAGCGATTGACGCACTTGATAACCCTGGCCTGACTGATCAGACTCTGGGTGTAAATATATCTTGATCCTATTCATCGCATGTGGTCTCATATAAATAATAGATGTTAAACTGATAACTCCTAGCAGAAAAAGTATAACGATATCTCGCCATGCCGCACCCCAGACAAAATATATAACAAAAGATGATAGTAATAATACTATCATTGTACCCGTATCTTTTTGTAAATATAAAAGTATAAATACTGGAGAGATAATCGCAATATAGTATAGTAGACTATATGTTTTTTCTTTTATTTGATCGGCCCACTTTATCATAACCCAAGCCGTCATCATGATCACTGGGAGCTTTAGCAACTCTGACGGCTGTAAACTGAAGTCACCCATATCTAGCCATCTGTGTGCGCCACCATGATATCTGTTCATGCCAGGGACAAATACTAAAATATTTAAAATAATACCAACACCATAAAATACATACGCATATTTAAAATAATATTTTACATTGAACATCATACCAAATAGCATTGCAAATGATCCAGCAAGCAAGGCATATACAAATTGACTTTTAATAATGGAGAAAAATTTAATTTCGTTACGTTCTAATACCCCAAGAGCTGCTGAAGCGAACATCACTAAACCAAAAGCTAAAAGTAACAAAGAAGAAATCAACAAAGGTTTGTATACCTTTAGATTAGATTTAAATTTATTTAATATATTTTTTATAATATTTTTCATTTTGTATTAAATAGTGGCCAGCACTACTCCAATAAGCCCACAAATAAAAGATACTATCCAGTATCTCATAGTGACATTGTACTTGGCATGTCCGAGCGCTTCGAAATGATGATGTATAGGAGCAATTAGAAATACCTTCTTACCTTTTCTAAACTTTTTAGAAATTAGCTGTATTATAACAGACATAGTAGTGACTACTAGCGGCAGAGCGACTACAGGTAAAAGCCATATAGTATCAGTGTAGAAAGCCACAGTAGCTAGCAGTACAGTGAGAGAAGTGGTACCACTCTCAGAAAGAAATACTGTAGCTGGGGGGACATTGAACCATAAAAAAGCAAGTAAAGCTCCAGCGACGGAAAAACAAAGAGCTGCAATGTCATTTTGATTTTGTGAAAGTGATATCACTCCAAATGAAGTAAACATCACTGAGAATACTCCACCAGAAAGCCCGTCTATACCATCTATCACACCACCAGAATAAATAAAGACGTATACAACGACAACAAAAAGCAAGAACCAATAGCCGATATTTACATCTCCGAGTAATGGTAAGTGTAAACTTTGCATATCATTTTTAAAAAAAAGCCAGTAAGCAGAAAGCATACCAAGTAACGCCACACCTGCCAATCTATATTTGAGATCCAATCCTTTACCTATATAATTACCCATGTCATGAGTGACAGCATAGTCATCTATGAAGCCGATGACCCCAGCCAAAATAAACACAATGAGTGGCATCCAAGTCTGATTACGAGAAAGGAAATTTATACCTAAGGTAAAATGATTAGTATCCAATACTGGGAGTATCCTTAAAATCAATACAGTGATTATGACAGATAGCAGCACTCCCACCCCACCAGACCTTGGTATGTTTTTATTTTCATCATTATGTATCTTGGCTGTCAGTACAGC
>JAYTYR010000046.1:0-9593 GCA_043742265.1 bacterium
GACTTGTAGTGAATGTGGTAATGCTTGTCAGGTACCATTTCGTCCTGTAGGGTCAAAGCCTGTCAAATGTAGGAACTGTTTCGTGGATAAGAGAGAAGGACAAGATTATACTTTTAGTAATAAATATAGTCAAGAAAGAAGAGAAGGTGGAGCTACATCAAATCATAAAACTAATTCGAGGGCAAGGAACTTTTCTAGCTCTGAAGGTGTGACATTGTCAGCTGTAGATCAGAAAGCTATATCAGATATGAAAGTTCAGATAGACTCACTACATACTAAAATCAATAGTATAATGGAAATACTCAACAAATAAGGCTTAGTAAATAACACAACAAAAGCCGCGAGCTGTGCTCTCGGCTTTTGTTGTGTTATAATATATACATGAAAAAAGAAGAGGATGATAAAGTAGAAAGCCAAATACATGATGAGTATGTAGAGTATGAGATTGCAGTGCATCCACACACATTAGCCTATCATAGACAAAGCAAGAAAGAGCTGGATCTATTTGCATACTATTTAGTGCGGATACTAGCGCGAACTATGGATATAATGTTTGGTAACCGTTATGGTCATAGGGCTGTAGTGCTAGAGACTATAGCAGCAGTACCTGGTATGGTAGGGGGATTTGTAAACCACTTCAGGTCACTGCGTCGTATCACTGATGATCGTGGGTGGATACACACGTTACTCGAAGAGGCGGAAAATGAACGCATGCATCTGATGGTCTATTCACACATAGCAAGGCCTAGTACTTTTGATAGGACACTTATAGTTTTGGCGCAATTTGCTTTTTCTATTACTTTCTTTTTGGTATATGTTATCTCGGGTCGTACTGCACATCGTATAGTCGGATACTTCGAGGAAGAAGCAGTACATAGCTATACTAAATATCTAGCACTCATCGACGGAGGCATACAGCCAGATATAAAAGCTCCTGACATAGCAATCAGATATTGGAGCCTCGATCATGATGCTACTATACGTGATGTCATCATCGCTACCAGAGCAGACGAGATGCATCATCGCGATGTCAATCACAAGCTCGCCGACTCACTCTAAAACTCACCCACGCCCCGCTATCAAAAAAGAACTAAACTCGTCTATCTATATATTTCGTTATATCCTCCCACCTTACTCCTATCTTTTTATTAGGATTAAAAATATTATTAGGGTCTAGTATATTTTTGACTTTCTGGAAAAGCTCTAGCATCTCGTCGTCATACATATAGTGCAAAAATGGAGCATGTATCAGTCCGTCATTATGCTCACCTGTTATCGATCCATGGTACTTTTTTACCAAAGTGTATACTTCATCAGACAATTCTTTTATTGTTTCTATTGAATTATTATCTTTGAGTCGCATTAGTGGTATCACGTGTAGATTACCATCTCCAGCGTGCCCAGCTATAGTGTATATTAGCTTATATTTGTCTAAAAGCTTTTCAAACTCTGGCATAAATAATGGGAAGTCATCCGCGTGTACTACTACATCGTCAATGAATGGTACTGTACGCATATCTGTGAGTTTGGAACGTAGCAAATTGAAGCTTTCTCGTCTAAAAGTCCAATACTTTTCAGCTTCTTTTTCGCTTTTGGCTAAGCTTATTTTGATTTTGATTTTACTTTTATAAATAAAATTAGATATGTCTTTATAACATTTGTCTATCGTCCTTTCTAGTTTTAATTTATCATTATCTGTGAATTCAGCCATAATAACTATTTTGGGTATACCTCCAGTTATTATCATTTTTATTTCTGGTAAAAACGATAAAACAAGTTTTACAAGATTTAAAATACTGCCATCATCATCTGCTTTGCTTTTATTGCTAGTAAACATTTTATGTATAAGACTTGGTAAATATCGCATAGCTATTTTAAAAGTGTGGTCATCATAGAGCTCGAGACTTTCTGGATTATATTTTTTTATCTCATGTACTAGGTTAGCTATGTCAGATACATTTTTCAGATAAAATGTCAGCATACGTGAATGACTATTAACAGGTACTAGCTCGATTTTGGCCCTACTCATAATGCCTAATGTACCCTGAGCGCCACAAAATAGATTGGCAAGGTTCATAGATCTTTTTATAGGGTCATACACACTCCATAGATAATATCCAGCACTATTTTTACTTACTGTTGGTTTATTTTTTTGTACTATACTCCAATTGTTTTTAAGCAAAAAGTATATTTCTCTATGTATACGAGCATAATAATCATTATTGTTTGGATTAAGTAATACATCCAAATCGTCTTCTGAATGCTCATAGAAATTATATTTGTTGCCATCGGCACACACTATCTCTATTTCTTTTACATATTTATCAGTCTTGCCATATTTTAAAGTTTTTTCCCCACCACTGTTATTATTTATAATACCACCCATAGCGCATATATCTTTGGACGCTGGATAGGCCGCAAACATGAGTCCGTACTTATTAATATATTTATCTAAATCTCTATGATACAGTCCAGGCTCGACTTCTACAAAGAATTTATCTGTATTTAGAGTTTTTTCTTTTATTATATCACTATGATATTTCATATGTTCTGTAAAAGATATAAGTAGACCTTCTGTGAGTGGCCCACCACTCATACATGTGCCCGCAGATCTCGCAGTCAATGTGAGCTTTGCTTCATCAGATTTTTTATTTTTATTAAAGTTATTTATGTATTGCGCTATCTCTTCTATTTCTCTAGCATTAGCAGGAGTATATATACCAGTCGGTATCATTTTAAATATAGAAGCATCAATGCTATACTTGTCTAAAAGCTTTTTGTTAGTGCTAATATTGATCATGTGTTTATTATATCATAAAAACAATAGAGCTACCAAAATATTTTATACAAGTTTTAATTCTGATTATCGCTATCACAAATCTATGTTATAATGTGACAATGGAAAATGCTTTTAAAGACAGAATGGAGAAGTTAAATTCGAGACAGCGTGAGGCGGTAGAGACTATAGATGGGCCATTGCTCGTGGTAGCTGGGCCAGGTAGCGGTAAGACCGAGCTACTCAGCTTGCGTATCGCCAATATATTGAGAGAATCACAAGTGGATCCAGCATCCATATTGTGTCTTACTTTTACCGATAGTGGTGCTGCTAATATGCGTGAAAGATTGCAGTCCATCATCGGTAGCAGAGCTCATGAAGTAGCGATACATACCTTTCACTCTTTTGCACGGCGTATCATGGATGAGCACACTGAGTACTTCCATGATGCATTCGAATTCGTACCGAGTACAGATGCTGACAAAGAGCGTATACTCGATAACATATTTGCAAGCTTGCCACATGAGGACAGACTGTCTAGCTATCACAGGGCTTTCACTTGGGCGTATATGAAAGATGTGAGAGATCGTATCTCACTTATCAAAAGGGCAGGATACGATGCTGACATTTATAAAAGCTTGGTAAACATAGATAACCCTGGACTTTTATATATACAAGAAACTATACATAAATTTTGGCCTACGACGAGAATGAATGTGAAGAGTTTGGAGTGGATTGGAGAAATTATAAATGCATTGAGAGTGGGGGAGGGGCTTGATTTGAATTTATATACAAATATTTATATATCTGAGTTACAAAAAGCTCATGACGAAAGTATAGAGATGGGCAAGACCGAGCCTATACGTAAATGGAAAGAGAAGAATATTTTGGCTGAAGGAGACACTCAAATTTTAAAAGAAATAGAAATACAAGATAAAATCAAAACAGTAGCGCATATATACAGTGAGTATGAAAGGCAGATGAAAGAGGCGGGGCTGTATGACTTTGATGATATGATAATCGATGTGGCGGCAGCTATATATAATCATAAAGATTTGCATGCTACACTCGCCGAGCGGTATATGTATATTATGATTGACGAATTCCAAGACACTAGCGATGCGCAGATGAGTATAGTATTCGCTATAGCTGATCACATAGTCAATGAAGGCCGACCAAATGTCTGTGCTGTTGGTGATGATGATCAAGCTATATACAAATTCCAAGGGGCAGAGATCAATAATATCATCAATTTCCGCCAGGGACATTTTAAAGATGTGAAAGTCATCACCTTGGATACCAATTATAGATCTTCTCAGGATATAATAGATCTAGGTGACAGTGTAGCAAGTCAGTCCACAGAGAGGCTCAGCCACAAGTTTAAAGATATCAATAAAAAACTTAAACAAGGCAACACATCTTTGACTGAAAGCCTCATACAAAATCTCTCTTTTAATAGTCGAGAAGAGGAGTATTATTTTATCGCTAAAGAGATTGAATCAAAATTAAATGTATCAAAAGAAAATAAAATAGCAGTACTAGCAAAAAATAATGATAGTCTAATGATGATGTCCAACATTTTAAATCATTTTAAAATAAAACATGAATATGTTAGAAAGCAAAATGTATTAAATATAAAAGCGATACAAAATATTTTAAATTTGGGTCTCTATATATCATCTATCATGTCCCAAAGTGAGAACAAAGACTATCTATTACCTGCTATCATTATGGCACCTTATTGGCAGCTAGAGGCCAGCACTATATTTGAATTATCTTATAAAGTCAAAAAAGAAAATGTCAGCTGGCTAGAAGCGATCAAGTCACATACTCAAACAGAGCCTACATATAAGGCTATTTCAGAGCTGATGTTAAAAGTAAATGATACTCCTATATTAGAGATGCTATATGAAATAGAAATGACTTTGGGTATACGAGAGTATTATTTTTCTAATGATAAAGAAAATAAAAATAATGATTATAATATGGGTAACAGTGTAGATAGATACACTTATATAGAGGCGGTGAGGTCACTGTATGAAGCGATACACGAGGCAGATGTGAATGGTAGTTGGACATTGATGCAGCTAGCGGACTTTATATCTATATATGAAAGGTTCAAACTACCTATCATGATAGAGTCGAGTAGGGAGTCTGGTACACAAGTCGAGCTACTCACAGTGCATAGAGCGAAAGGTTTGGAGTTTGATTATGTCTATATACTAGATCTAGATGATAAAGTGTGGCTAAAGAATAATAAAATTAATAGAGCCCCAGTACCGAAATATTTGAAACAAATATTGAGCCCCATCGCTGAAAACGATGGTGATGTACTACGTTTACTTTTTGTCGCTATTACTCGTGCTCGGCACCATCTATATCTCTGTCATGTAGGAGAGATGCTGAGATATGTGTGTGCTGAGTCAGCTACCAAAATAGACCTCACTCCCAATGAGCGTGGTAAAAAAATACCTGAAACTAGTTTAGAGCTACCGCTTGCAAAAGCAAAATATGAAATCAGAGAAGAAAGCATATTGAAAAGCCTACTAGGTGTATATCAAATGTCACCAACACATTTCAATAATTATTTAAAAATAGATGAAGGTGGTCCCAGATACTTTTTAGAAGAAAATCTGCTACGACTACCACGCCCGATGTCAGTGCCTAGTGCATATGGCACAGCAGTGCATAAAGCGATAGAAAAGATAGTATCAGGAGATGACGAGAAATCCTTACTAAATAAAGCTATTTTAGCTTTTGAAAAAAGTATCAAGCAGTGTCGTCTAAACAAAGTAGAAGAAAATAAACAGATACAAAGAGGTATAAAAGTGATAAACAACTTTTATACAAAGACCAAAAGTGAAAGAACAAATAATAAGACGGGTGGATCAGAGATCAAGGTAGAGGTCAATCTCGCTCATGAGCATATACATCCATTTACAGATGATAGTATATCATTTGACTCTGATATGGCATCAGTGCATATCACGGGTAAGCTCGATTATGTGCGCACTTATATGCTAGATGGCATACAGATGATAGATGTAATAGATTGGAAGACCAGCAGTACTTTGAAATATTGGGATAAAGGATTGGATGCTGTGGATAAGCTGAAAGCTCACAGATACAAATATCAACTCATGATGTACAGGCTGCTGATAGAAAAAAGTAAAAAATATGCCAATTATAAAATAGGAAAGTTGGGATTACAATTCGTCGAGGATGCTGACATATACACTTTGTATTATGATATGCATAGTGAAAATTCTGATACAGAATATGAAAGGTTTAAATCCTTGGTGTCTATAGTTTATACAAAGATTATGAATTTAAACTTCTCACCGACTACAGAGTATATACCAGAAAGTGACTATGATAATATCACAATAGAACAGCTCATAAAATATGAGAACGGGCTCATAGCCAATGTGAGCTAAAAGGCTAATTTTATGCTATAATATATGGAATTATGTATAGGCACGATAAAATAAATAAAATTAATAATATAAGAAACTTTTCTATTATCGCACACATTGATCATGGTAAAAGTACGCTCTCTGATCGTATGCTAGAGATCACTCAGACAGTAGAGAATAGGAAGATGAAAGAGCAAGTTCTAGACTCGATGGAGCTAGAGCGTGAGCGTGGCATCACCATCAAGATGACGCCAGTACGTATGGATTATAAAGACCACATTTTAAATTTGATAGACACACCGGGGCACATTGACTTTTCCTATGAGGTCTCTCGATCGCTACGTGCGGTGGAGTGCGCTGTGCTGCTAGTGGATGCCACTCAGGGTGTGCAAGCACAGACAATGACAGTATTACAGCTGGCACGTGACGCTGGACTAGTAATTATACCAGTACTTAATAAAATAGACAGTCCCCTTGCAAACATAGAAGAGAGTAAGAAAGAGCTAGTAAAGCTTCTTGATTGTGACCCAGATGAGATCATGCTAGTCTCAGGGAAAACGGGTGAAGGTGTGGTGGAGCTGCTAGAAGAGATTATCAAGAGGGTGCCACAGCCAGAGAGTAGGCTTGATAAAAATATTACCAATACAATACGTCAGAAGTCCTCTCGGGCGCTTATTTTTGACTTTGAATACTCTAATCATCAGGGAGTGATACTATATGTGAGAGTGCTAGATGGTACTATCAAGAAGGGTGACGACCTGATATTTTTGCAGTCACGTGAGAGATTTATCATACGTGAGGTTGGATATTTTCGTCCGGGCAAAGAGATGAGCGACGGTATAAACGATGGTGAGATCGGATACATAGTGACAGGTATCAAAGAGCCAGGGCTCGCGAGAGTGGGTGACACTGTGACGCGTTTCGGAGCAGAGCTACCGGCTTTCCCTGGATACTCTGTACCGGTACCTCTGGTGTTCGCCTCTGTGTACCCCGAGTATCAGGAGTACTTTGATGATTTGCGTACAGCATTGAGTAGATTACGGCTATCTGACTCGTCGTTGACATATGAGGAGGAGCAGAGCGGTGCTCTAGGTAGAGGATTCAGAGCTGGATTTCTCGGTATGTTGCATCTAGAGATCATTACTGAGAGGCTACGTAGAGAGTTTGGTTTATCGCTTATTGTCACTACCCCGTCTATAACATATGAAGTAACGAAGAAGGGTGGCGATGTGGAGCAAGTTTATACCCCTATACATTTCCCTGATCATGGAGATCTGGTATCGGTACGTGAGCCATGGATATTGGTTAACGTTATAACTCCTCATACCTATGTATCACCTATAATGGAGCTATTACACAAACATGAAGGCACAATATTAGAGATGGAGGATTGGACTATGGATAGACTGCGTATGATTATCGAGATGCCACTCCGTGAGCTGATGCGTAACTTCTTTGATGAAATAAAGAGCGCTAGTAGTGGATATGCTAGCGTATCGTATGAGCCTGGAGATATGAGACCTGCCATAGTCACGAGACTCGACATATTCGTCGCGGAGGATCGTATCGCAGCATTTTCTAGGGTGATACCAGAGTATAGGATAGTAGAGGAGTGTGAGGATGCAGTAGAAAAGCTTTTTAAAATTTTGCCGCGGGAGATGTTTAGAGTTAAAATACAAGCCTATGTCAAAGGTCGTATTATCGCCAGCCGTTCTATCACTCCGATGAAAAAGGACGTGACGGGGCATCTATACGGTGGCGATATAACTAGGAAAATGAAGCTCAGGGATAAACAAAAAGAAGGCAAGAAGAGAATGCAAGCTGAAGGACGGGTACATATTTCTCATGACACATTTCTCAAGATGATGAGAAATGATTAAAGTTGGTGTCACAAAGTCTTATCTATAAAAAAGACTAGTTAAAGTCGAGGCGACCATACCAATTATCATGAGCACGGCGATTATGGCGACGACGAATTGTAGCTGTTGTTGGTTTTTACTATTGTACATATGTGTTATAATAACAGAAATATGAGACAATATCAACAGGCACGAATTTGGAACCAAATTAAATACTCTTATGTAAGCATTGTTATCTTATTTGTTATTATAGTTTTGATAATTAGAGAGAATTTATTTTTGTTACAAAAATATCTGCGTATGAGCGAGGTGAGGGATAAAGCAGTCTATGATCTGGTGAGGACTGACTCGATAAATAAAAAAGCCGAAAATAAGCTGGAGCTAATACAAAGTGATAGGGGTGTAGAGGAGTATGTGAGGGCAGCATATCCTGTGACTAAAGCAGGCGAAAGTGTTATCACACTTTATAATGCGACCACTAGCAATGTTATGGATATAGAGATCTCAGAAAGTATGTGGCAAAAGATAATATTGTGGTGGAATGAAATCTATAATAATGCTATAATGGATTATACAAAAAATAGATAATAACCCACTATGCAATAAGCCACGTGGTATAAAAAATATATGCAAGATAAAATAATAAATCAAAAAGATGTTTTAGAAAAGAAGCTGGTTGAAATCTTTAGTACACCTACATGTCATTTCTGTCATGCGGCGAAGGATTGGTTCGCAGAAAATAAAATAGAATTCGTCGATCATGATGTCTCGATAAACAAAGACGAGTTAGCCCGTATGATGGAGATTACAGGTCAGCGTGGTGTACCTGTAATAATCATTGGTAATGATGTAGTGATCGGGTTCAACCAAAGCAAGCTAAGCGAGCTACTCGGCCTATAGCTACGCGAGCGATGAGCTTGCTGAGCAGACCGCCATGGTTCTGCTTCGGTGTGTCTTCCACAAGGTTGATACTTGCTCTTTGGGATCTTGAATCCTTAATGTTATAATAAGTAAACTGTGGAAAAGGAAAAACAGAAATTGATTGTAATTTGTGGCTCAATGATTTTTATTGAGAAATTAGACAAAGTTCGTGATGAACTAAAAGAAAAAGGTTTCAAAGTTATTTCGCCAAAACTTTAAAGGTGGTATGGAAAAGCCCCCCTACTGACCCTATTTGGAATATAAAAACCAAAGCGATAAAAGACTATCTACTCATCATGTATTAAGCCTTACTTGTTGAGTAATTCCATTATGCTATTGATTTTAGTATGTAGTGAGTCTATCTGAACCTTCATATCTGATATAGCTTTCTGATCTACAGCTGACAATGTCGCAGCTTCAGGGTTAGAAAAGTTCCTTGCACTCGAATTAGTTTTATGATTTGATGTAGCTCCACCTTCTCTTCTTTCTTGACTATATTTATTACTAAAAGTATGATCTTGACCTTCTCTCTTATCCACGAAACAGTTCCTACATTTGACAGGCTTTGACCCTACAGGACGAAATGGTACCTGACAAGCATTACCACATTCACTACAAGTC
>JAYTYR010000047.1:0-7845 GCA_043742265.1 bacterium
CTGCAGCGCTTTCAATGATTAAGGCTCATAGTGATAGTGAGCCGAAAAAGTTAAATTATGGTGAATGGCATCTGCCATATCTGAATGATGATGAAAAGTCCCAGATGGTGTTGAGTGTTCAAAAGAAAGTTTCCACAGGACGCACCGCTCGTACCAGCTACCTGACTCACGACGGCAGTCGAGATTTTGCAAAAGACATAGATCTTTATGACAGTCTGCTGGTTAGTGGACACATGTCACCGTTTGGCCATATCGCGACTCCAGCAGCAGACCAAAATGGTCTCGCCAAAATATCCAACTTAGTGGGTTGGTGTCAATACAGGAGTGAAGTCTTGAATCAGGATAATTTTGCCAAAGTCGCCACTGACGGTAGGCTCCTCAAAGGATTGGATGGAAATGAGCGTCTGCTCAGCTTCCTGAAAAGTCTTGAAAGGTAGCAGCGAGTGGTAGACAAAGTGAGTGAGGCCACGGCCTCACTTTTTTAATTCAAAATAAAAAATAGAAACACGCCTCGAGTGAGGCGCGTTATGGGTGAAGGAAGGGAATTATTTTTTTGTTGTTTTTTTGTGCTTGTCTTTTACAGATCTTAGGAAGCTTTGTCCTCCTTTAGTACTTAGCCATTGCATGATGCATATAGCCACAAACTCATCGTCCCTATTTAGCACTGGGCGACTTCTCATATTTCGATCCACAGTCGGATTTTCATCCATTAAAGCTTCAAGTAGAGTCCATCCATGATTTAGAAAGTCAAGAGGCTGATTATAATGTGCCCAAGCTAACACATAGGGAGCGGCAAGATCTAAGTCTCTCATTTGCTTGGCTTTGTGAATTAAGTTCTCTCCGATACTACTACCTAGATCACAAATAATGGTGGCCGCAACCGTAGCATCTCGCTGCTCTGCAAGACGGGGTAAATTTTTCAAGACTAAATTAAGTGGTTCGTCCTCTGCATTTGTATATGGTGTGGCTCTTTCGCACAATTCCAGCCATTCCACCATAAATAAATACGATAGGGAATCTTTTTTGGGTATTTCAAGGGGAGAATGCTTAATTTCGAATAGTTCAATATTTCCAGTCTTTCTCATTTTGATCTCCATCTTTAATGTAAGTTAAAGTCTATAACATTATATCAAATCTAAAATTAAAAATCAAATAAGACATAATTACATTTGCAAAAGTTTTAAAATCTGATATGATAAAAATATAGGCGATAATATAACTAATCACTATGGAGCCGAGAAAGAAAGTCCCAATAGGATGATTAGATTCTCAACAACGAGCTCTAATATATTCGTTCAGAATATATTAGAGGAAACAAGGTGGTACCACGATCATTCGTCCTTGTACATTATTATGAACAAAGATTTTATATGATAGACCACATAACTATAAATGTAAATAACTTTGAAAAGAGTAAGAACTTCTATAAAAAAGTTCTGAGTATTTTGGGTATTAAAATTTTAAATGAAGCTTGTGGTGAGTATTGCTCATTCGGCAAAGATAAGGCTATATTTTTTTTAGGTGTTGCTGATGATAAACATATAGTCACTCAAAATGTACACTTAGCATTTCTAGCAAATTCAAAAGAAGAGGTAATTAAATTTTACAATTTATCTATAGAGCTCGGTGCTGTAGATAATGGTGTCCCTGGATATAGGAACGAATATCATGATGGGTATTATGCAGCCTATATAGTTGACCTCAATGGAAATAATATAGAGGCGGTCTTTAGAGAAAAAGAAATTGATGTAGATGGTGATGTGGGTGTGTTTAACAGTTGGAATGAATTAAAGAAAAAAATAGATCAAAAAAATAATAGAGCATACGCACATCCGAGAGAGGTGTGGTGGTGCTCTTTGGGTAACAATATAGGATCAGAAGTGAATGGTAAGAATTATAAATTTGAAAGACCTGTTTTAGTTTTGAAGGTATATAACAGTGATAGTATTTTAGTGCTACCAATTACAAGCAAAATAAAGAATGATACTTTTCACAAAAAAATTATTATTAAAAATAATAAAGAAGTTTATATTAAACTCACACAGATAAGAGTAATAAGCACAAAAAGATTATCTAGAAAAGTAGACAAAATTAATATAGAAAATTTTTTGGAAATTAAAAAATTGTTATTTAACTATATATAAAATCGAAACCCCGCCTGCGCGGGGAATCTCGGAAGTCTATTGCTAGACCATAATAAATTAAGTATAACAAATTTTTATCAAAAGTCAAGTAAAAAACTAATAGGAAACTTTATAAAATACCATACACAACAATATCATGAAAAAAAACACAAATAACACAAATACAAATAATGCCAACATTGTATATAAGAAGTCTATAGATACAAAAGCTAAGAAGTCTATAAATGAAAAAGAATTAGAGATATTAAAGTTTTGGCAAGATAATAAAATTTTTGAAAAGTCTGTAGACAATCCTGCTGGAGTAAAGGATATTGGAGTCAGAGAAGATGATATACAAAGCTTTTCTTTTTATGATGGGCCACCTTTTGCGACGGGGATACCTCATCACGGTCATGTGTTGGCTGGTACTATAAAAGATGCGATACCAAGATATCAGACTATGAATGGTAAACGAGTACGTCGTGTATGGGGTTGGGATTGTCATGGATTACCTATTGAGAACCTGATAGAAAAGGAATTAAATTTAAATAGTAAAAAAGAAATTGAAATATATGGTGTAGATAAATTTAACAAAGCTGCCTCAGATAGTGTATTGCGTTATGAATCAGAATGGAAGAATATAATACCTAGGCTAGGGCGTTGGGTAGATATGGATCATGCATACAAAACAATGGATGCGACTTATACTGAAAGTGTATGGTGGAGCTGGAAACAATTATATGATAGAGGATTGGCCTATGAGGGTCATAAAATAATGCATATATGTCCACGTTGTGAGACACCGCTAGCACAGTCTGAAGTAGGTTTAGAGTATAATGATGTGACAGATCTATCAGTGACGGTAGAGTTTGAACTATTAAATAAGAAGCACAACGATAAACCTCTGTATATCTTAGCTTGGACTACCACTCCGTGGACTCTACCAGGTAACACAGCGCTGGCAGTCAATAAAAGTATAGACTATGTGATAGTAGAGAGTAAGTATGAAGACAAAATAAACTATTTTATAGTTGCCAAAAAAAGAATGGAGCATGTATTTGTTAAAAGTGAAAGTCATAAAATAGTAGAAGAGATAAATATACAAGATTATATAGGAGAGAAATACAGCCCAGTATTTGAATGCTTTAATAATGAAAAGCTTTTATCTGAGCTTGAGAACTCAGATAATCTTTATAAGATTTGGCATGCAGACTTTATAACAGATGATAGTGGTACTGGCATAGCTCATGAGGCACCAGCATTTGGTACGGAGGACATGGAATTGGCAAAAGCTAATAATATACCGATAATAAAGCATGTGAATATGAACGGTTCTTTTATAAAAGAAGTAGAGGAGACATTGCCTGAATTAGCAGGATTAGTCGTGAAAAAGAAAAATGACAGTATATCTACTGATATAGAAATAGTAAAACTGTTAGCACACTCTGGTAAATTATTTAGTAAAGAAAAAATAGTGCACAGCTATCCACTCTGCTGGAGATGCAAGACTCCACTTCTAAACTATGCTACATCAAGCTGGTTCGTAGATGTACCTCAGATCAAAGATAAATTAATAGCTGAAAATAAGAAAATAAAATGGATACCAGAACATATACGTGATGGTAGATTTGGAAGATGGCTTGAAGGTGCTCGTGAATGGGCAGTATCACGCGCTAGGTATTGGGGCGCGCCATTACCAATATGGAGATCTATAGATGGACAAGAAATAAAAGTTATAGGATCAATAGAAGAAATAGCGCAGCCTTCAAAAAACAAATACTTTGTGATGCGCCACGGAGAGGCACTGTATAATGTACACGGTCAAGAAAAGTATGACTCTAGTAATAGAGCAGAAAATCATTTGACAAAAGATGGTGTTAGTCAAGTAAAAGTATCGGCAGAAAAGTTAAAAGATAAAAATATAGATATAATTATTTGTTCGCCTTTTGTCAGGACAAAAGAAACAGCAGAAATAGTTTGTGATATTGTTAATTTAGATAAAACTAAAATAGTTTATGATGATAGATTGCGTGAACATGGACTTGGTGAGCTCGATGGTAAAAGTTTTGATGATGTTCATAAAATTATTTTTACAAAATTAGGTAATAATTTAAATTGTAAAGAGCATGGCATAGAATCATGGAATGAAATGAGCGATAGAGCTAGGTCATTGATGTTAGAAACAGAAAATAAATATGAAGGTAAAAATATTTTGGTAATTACTCACTTGGGTATAGTCAAATCCATAATAAATAATGGCTTATTCAAAACAGAAAATCAAATATCAAAAGAAGAGTCTTCTCCTAATTATAGAGCTCATACTTCGTATGTACCAACTGGTGAATTTAAAGAAGTAGAGTGGAAAGTAGTGCCACGTGATGAGACTGGGGCTATCAATCTTCATAGGCCATATATTGATGAAGTGGTATTAAGAGACAGTCGCGGAGTAGAGATGAGGCGTATACCTGATGTATTTGATTGTTGGTATGAGTCTGGATCTATGCCGTATGCACAGATCCATTTTCCATTTGAGAATAAGGATGTTTTTTATCAAAATTATCCAGCCAACTTTATTGCCGAAGGCATGGATCAGACTAGAGGATGGTTTTATTCTCTTATCAATTTAGGCGTATCTCTTAATGATAGCTTTAGAGAATTATCTGATGATAAAAATAAATTTGATAATAATAAACCAGCTCCATATCAAAATGTGATAGTGAATGGAGTAGTGATGGCAGATGATGGTAGGAAGATGAGTAAAAGTGAGAAGAATTATACAGACCCTATGGAATTAGTAGAGAAGTATGGCGCAGATGCTTTACGTCTGGCACTTGCTAATAGTCCAGTGATGCAAGGAGAGAATGTATATTTCACAGACGATCTGGTAGAAGATGCATATAAGAAAAATATAATGAAATTAGAAAATATGTTAGAATTTTATTTGCAAAATTCTTCAACGATAGAAGTATTTGATTTAAATAAATCAAATACTGAATACAAAATTACAAATGTGTTAGACATATGGGTATTAGAAATGCTTGTTACTTTAATAGTAAAAGTAACAAAAGGGTATCAAGATTATAAAATAGATGATGCCGTCAGACCGATAGAAATGTTCATAGATGATGTATCTACGTGGTATTTACGCAGATCTAGAGATAGAATGAAAGGGGTAAATGGTGATCTGGATAAGGTCCTAGCTTTAGCAACATTCAAGTATGTGCTAATGAGTCTATCTAAATTGCTAGCACCCATAGCACCATTTATAGCAGAACGTATATATACAGAATTGAATGGGGATAAAGAAAGTGTGCATTTAGAATCATGGCCCAAATCAAGTGATATAAACTTAAAAACTAAATTAAATAATATAGGAAAAGAAGATGAGTATAATGCAAATATGATAAATCAAATGCTTATAGTTAGGAATATTTGTAGTCAACTTTTAATGTTGAGACAAAAATTAAATATACCAGTAAGACAACCTCTCGCAAGTGCAACCATCAATAAAGAATTAGATATTGAACTATTAGAAATTATAAAAGAAGAAGTCAATGTGAAAATTGTATTGAAAGATATGTCTATTTCTGAGTATCTGCTAGATAGTAATATAGATGAAGAACTTAGAAGAGAAGGTGATCAGCGAGAGCTATCACGCGCGATAAAAGACATGCGTCGTGATATGGGACTAGTGGCTAGTGATAGTATCGCTATCACTATAGACGCCGTCAGATCAGCTTTGATAGATGATAAGTATCAAAAAGAAATGAAAATAGTAAATATAAAAGTTATAGAAGGCAATACAGAAACAGGCGGTAAACTTGTCATTGACAAAGCATAATCTATTGGTTATACTAGATGTGGAGTCTAAATCGATTATGCGACTAGAAGTCGCAAGAGGAGACAAGCATGAAGTCAGTCATAAAAAGATATTTTTTGCTTGATCTAAATCATTTTTTTATCTGGTCGGGGGACTGGGTTGGGATGGTCATGTTGGGCTTGGTCGCGGCCTGTGTCGCAGTACCGGCCATATGGGCCGCTGCCATTTTGGGCTAGCAAGTGGCCGCGATATAAAAGAAGGTAGCTGGAGACAGCCACCTTTTTGTTATTGATGGTATCTTTGTGTTATAATATTTTGTATGCACATAAGTCAGCTCATTGATAATAGAAATAAAGTGATAAATATATTGACTGACTTTGATATAGAGATTAATAAAATGGAAGTCAAAGAGTCAGCCATTTTTATTATTTATTTAGGTGGTATAAATAAAATCATCTTTAATAAAGAAAAACAAAAAATAATTTATAAATTAGAAGAAGAAATAAAAGATATTAAATTTATTTTTAAATAATTTAGTATATATATTTAAAATTTTATAATCAAATATATTTAAAACATTTTGTAAAAACATGGCTATAGAAAAATATACAATGCGAGCGCTAGTACTAAATCAATATCCAAATGGGGAGAATGATATTATGTTAAGGCTTTATACAGAGGATCTGGGAGTGATATATGCACTTGCTAAAAGTTTAAGAAAGAAAGATGGTAAACTAAAAGCCCATGTACGTAAGTATCATTATACCAATGTCACTATAGTCAAAGGTAAAGAGATATACAGACTTACTGGCGCAAGCGAGATATCTTATCGGTATTCTTTACCTTTATTTACAGCAAAGCAAAAAGAATTAAATAATTTGCTGCCGGAGGCAGCAAATCTGATAGAAAAGTATTATCAAGGAGAACAGAAGTCTTCAAGTTTATTCAAAAAAATTTATAATTTGATGTCTCTATATACAGAAAATAATATTTTAAATAAAAATGATACAGATACAAATAATTATCGAAGGTCACTGTACTTGATTTTACTTATCGATTTAGGGTATATAGATGCTATGTCTTTGGGGGTAAAAAATATAGAAGAATATAAAAACCTAGATATGCACGACATACTATTTCGGTCCAGTTTATACAGTGGAGAAATCAACAGTCAGATTAGACGTGCATTGCGCGAAAGCATGCTATAATACTATGTAGATAGTATAAGCTTATATTATCTAGTAAATATATGTCATTAGAAGAAGTAGATAATAATTTAAATAGTAATAAATATAATGCAAAGAAAAGCGTAATAAGCCAAAGACGTGATGTGAGTCGTGACATGAATCATGATTGGAAATATTTAAAGAGAGATAGAGAGATGGCAGAAAAAGAAGAATCAAAACAAACTGTAAGCCACAAAACAAATTGGGGATTTATTATATTTGTAATTTCTTCTGTACTATTATTTTTGGCTATTGCTTTTGGATCTTACACTTTGTATTATAAGTCTAATCAGCTAGATGAAAATAAAATAAATGTGACAATAGATAGCCCAGACTCTGTAGATCCAGGATCTCCTTTTGATATAAAGCTGACCACCAGTAATAGCAATAAGATGGCTATAAATAATGTGCATATCAATTTAGAATATGACAAGTCATTAAGTGCTGGTGGAGTTAAAAATATAGAAAAGAAAGAGTTTAGCTATGATATTGTCACCTATGGTGCGGCTAAAATGGAAAACATAAATAATAATTTGGTATATGGTAAAAATGGAGACACTGTACAGATAAAAGTTAAAATAACGTATTACATCAATGGTAATAGCGCACAGTTTTATAAAAGTATAAGTAAAGAGGTAAAACTTTTACCACGGCAGGTGTCTATTAAAATAGAGGG
>JAYTYR010000048.1:0-27131 GCA_043742265.1 bacterium
ATACTATCCATGTACTCTATCATGGACATATTCCTTCCTATCTCTTCTACCCCCCCGAGGTGGAGGATGCGGATGTCGCCAGGAGCGAGAGCGGGTATATGAGAGGTCTCATTATCAGCCCCCAAATTGGTTTCGAACTGGGGTGCTGCTGGGCGCCTCTTTACTTTGAGAGGAGATTTACCTCTATGTGCTTTTAAATTGTTATTTGTGTTGTTCATGTTATTTTATTGTTATCAATGTATAAAGTCACTAATTTTTTTATAAAAATTGTCATTTAGAAAGATGTTATAAACTGTCTCAGTGCTTATATATGCATCTCTTATATGATCTAATAGCTGGCTAGATGTATATACATAATCGTCTACATCTGTATGTATGTCAGAGCTAAGACTATATAGCATATATGGATTATAAAGAGGTATCCAAGCTACATTATTTTCTAATTCATTTTCTATATTAGTATAAGTCGCTCCTTTATCAGAGTTTGTAGTTAGTAATGTCTCCAAGCTTTTATCAAGCGTAGTGCTATAATAATTAGTAATGTTTGACCCAGGATAATTACGCCCTGATGAGTGCCATAGATTATATATATCATTTTCATTATAAGTATCCACCGCAAATAGTAGCACAGAATAATTCCTATTCTTGATTATATCCTGTTGGAATTCTCCGACTTCATAAGCGTGTATATCAGAGACAATACCTATTTTAGCCCAGTATTCCTTTATTATATTGGCTACTTTTATTAGCTCAGCGTTGTTGATTGTGGATATGTTTATAGTCTTGTCGTTGTATATATGTGGCGATGTAGTGGTACTAATATTCTTTGTAACATTTATATTGTTGGCGGCTGTGTTGTCATAGTTATGAGTATATACGTAAGAAGCCTTAGACCCAAAACCTGAAAGCACGTTGGTGAGTATACTGTCTCTATTTATACTGTCGCGTAAGTCCTTTCTATAATTTATATCAGAAAGATTTTTATCATTATTAGAGTTTAAGAAAATACTGTAAGTTCTATACATTTTGGCAGCATTGATCTTGATCTTTTTATTTGACTGTATCAAGCTTTTAACTTCGTCTGTGTCTATACCTACAGTGGTATAGCTACTGCCATTTTTAATAGCTGTGTAGACTTCATTATTGTTAGCAAAGACTTTATAAGATATATTTTTAATATAAGGTAGTTTGCCTACACTATAATAATTGTTATTTATAATCAAATCTAAATTGTTTATTATTTTATTGTTTTCTGTAATTTTATTTATTTTGTAAGGTCCAGCACCCACGGCATTGATATTTAGGTCAGACAATGATAGAGAGTCTTTGGGTAATTTTATCCATTCACTTTTCTTTATTATGCCTTGAGTTAGTATTTCATTTATATTGGATATCGGTGTTTTGATTTTTATAGAGATAGTGTGATCGTCTACAGCACGCGCCTCTATATTTTTCCACATCCTATGATAAGGACTATTGATAAGTGAATCTTGTATCAGCTCTATCGTGTATATCACATCGGCTGATGTCACGTCACTACCATCAGAAAATTTAGCTTTCTTTATTATTATGGTAAAGGTAAGACCATCTTGACTTTGATTTATGCTGTCAGCTAGCTCTGGTATATATACATCACCTTCTAGTCGTAATAGACCAGAGTAGACCAGTCTGCTTATAGACTGCTCAGTTTCATTATTGTTAAATATAGGATCTATATAGCGTATTCTATTTATAGAAGCTTCTTTGTAAATACCTCCAACTGTAGGTATTTCTATTGTATACCTTTTACTATAGTTTATTATAATGAATATAGCAGATATTATGATGATAATAAAAAGTAAAAATACATAAAATATTTTTGATAATGGCATAGAATATACAGATATCTTTAATTTGTAGATAAAGCTACGTCCTGCTATGTTTATATATTCACGACTTGTAGTCACGACATTGTTATCGTTATGTTGTTTTTCTTCCATATTTTAAATGATGGGAACTTTAGTGTTTGAAAAATTCTAATACATGATACAAAACGAAGAGTATAGAGACAATTATAGTCGCTCTGTATAAAGTTTTCTCCATTCCGCGCTTTTGTATAGCGAAGTTACCTGCTCCGTCTGACGATAAAGCTCCTCCCGCATCAGGATTGGCCCTTTGTAATAGTACTAGCACGATCAGAGTGACAGATAGTATCACTTGCGCAATAGTTAGAATATTTCCCATGTAAAGTAGTATAGCATAAAGTGGAAAAGTATACAAGAAGCAAGACATTGCATGATACACTTAAAATAACCCAATAAAGAAAGGAAAAGAAAGGAGAAAAAAAGAAGTAAAAAGGTAAATAATATGAAATATTTTAAAATACAATATCTACTTTTAGATCTCGTAATCACAGCTATAGTTTTTAATTTAATATCTACTGGTGTTTTTCCTTATGATAAAGATAAAAGCTTTGTTGTAAAAAGTCCTGCCTATAATAGGGTAGATATAAAATTAAAAGCTACGTCTACAGTAAACAGCACAGGCATTACGATAGACGGTATAGACATAGACAATTATATAGATAAAAAAGAAGTATTAAATTATATAAATAAAAAAGAAGTATTAAGTAAAAAAGAAATATTGAAAAAACAAATCGAAGAGCTAGCAGAAAAGCCAGAAGAGAAGATGTACGAATATATTAAAATCACTGGCAGCTGCGGCCCATACTATAATGGCGTGTGTCTAAGTATCAGATCTACACCCACCATCAATGGGGACATAATATATAAACCAAGGAACGGTGTAGTATTAAAAGTTAAAAATAAAATAAATATAAATGGAGTAGACTGGTATAAAATTTCTTTTGATGAGTGGCTGCTATACCCAGAGAGGCTCACGACTCAAGCTTATATAAAAGCAGATACTGTGGTGCCATTCTTTGATATAGGTACTGCTACGCATGCTACTACCAGCAGGCAGAGTATAGTCGTAGATTTGAGTACTCAAAGCTTGTCTGCTTATGAAGGTAAAAATCTATTCTTAAAGTCTAAAGTGTCTACAGGTCTACGTAGCACACCGACAGCAACAGGCACCTTTACTATTTTTAAAAAGACACCGACCAGATATATGCAAGGCCCAGTGCCGGACGTAGGTGGTGGCTATTATGATCTACCTGGTGTACCATGGAACATGTACTTCACAGCAGATGGAGCTGCTATACATGGTGCATATTGGCATGAAAGTTTTGGGTCCAGATATTCACATGGATGTGTAAATTTGCCACCTACGATAGCTCAGAAGCTATACAAATGGACAAAGGTAGGGACAAAGGTGACGATAGTAGAATAGTTTGACTTATTATTATAATATATGTTAAGATTTTAAGTGAGATGCTGTGTCGTACAGTATCAAACTGGAGGTACTACTCACATGTCCACGATTAAACAAATACGCGGTGAAAAGATCGCCACCATTTTTCTGGCAGCGACCCAGATCGCTTTACTCATGATGGCATTGGCGAGCCTTGGTTTTTGGCTTACCACAGAAGGGAAAGAAAGCAATTTAATTTTTTGGCTTCTGATTGCCAGTGTTTGTGTATCCGTAGCTGTATTGTACGTAAAGAGGAAGGCTATATCCTGGGCATGGAAAACGTACAATATGGTGCCGCATGTATGTAAGCCGGCAGACAATAATGATTTGTATCACACAGTAATAGTATTTGCAAAAATGCAGGGGGATGTACTCTTGCCAATGCCAGAGGGCGAGCGTCATTTATATGGGTACACATTTGAGGAGTATCCCAAGTTTATTTCGCTCTGGGGTGATGACGTGCCAGCGGTAAGACTCACCATACAAAAAAGATATGCAAGTTGGTATGCGTCGTTTCTTGGGGAGGAGTACAAATACACTTAAAA
Source organism: bacterium (assembly GCA_043742265.1). Classification (GTDB taxonomy): domain Bacteria; phylum Patescibacteriota; class Minisyncoccia; order Phycocordibacterales; family UBA5272; genus JAMIGE01. The sequence continues at coordinate 3,897 of JAYTYR010000048.1, forward strand.
CCAAATGTCTACCCGCCCGCACCCGCACCTTGCTGGGCGGGTTTTTCTATGTTATTATCAATTTATGAAATACGAAATAGTGGCGGACTTTGATGCTACACTTACACAAAAAGGAGAAGGACTTTCTAATTCTTTTGCCGCCTTACGTGATGTGCTGCCACCAGCAGGGCAGAAATATAGCGATGAAATATTTGCGTACTATTCACCCAAAGAGTTTGATTTTAGTATAGATGCGATACAGCGAGACATTTTAATGAGAAAATGGTGGGAAGAAGAGTTTGGGGGTATGGCTAAACTAAGTATTTATAGAGAAGATATAAAACGGGCAGCGTATATACCAAATTTAAAAATGCGTGATGGCATAACTGAATTATTTGCTTTTGCTAAAAGTAATAATATACCTATACTGATATTCACCGCTGGAGTAGCAGATATAATAGAGATGAAACTCGAAAAGGAAGGTCTACTCAATGATAATGTCACGATAGTAGGGAATAGATTTATTTTTGATAATAAAGGACTCATAATAGGAAATACAAAACCAGTAATATATGTAGGTAACAAACATCTAGTAGCTCAAACTTGGGATGTAAAAATGCATGCTGACGTGGCATTCCTACTTGGAGACCATCCTACAGATGCCAAAATGTGTGATGATAACAATCATGAGAAAGTTATACGCTTTGGATTTCTCAATGGTAAAAGTAATGATGATGGATCATACGATGAATATGACCATCTTTATAAAGAAGGCAATGACAGCTTGAAAGATGTATTAGAAAAAATCAAAGAAAATTTTAATTAAGACGAATTCGCCATAATAAAATAAATTTAAATAAGTTAAAAACATATGAAAAAATACAAAGTAAGTCACAAATCACTAGACAAGGAAGGATATAAAAATGAGAAGAGACGTAAAGTATCTACTAATGATAGACGCATATACAAGGTCAACCTACCAATAGTAGAAGTCAAAGAAAAGGTGAATGAAAATATAGTATATGGCTCTCATGCTGTACTATCAACACTCAAAACTAATTCAAAACTAGTAGAAAAGGTATATGTGAGAGACGGCCTGGCTAATCGTGATATGCCTACTGTGTATGATATATGTAAAGACAATCGCATACCGATAACCACTATGCCGAATGATTTCAAAATGACTGAGCTTGCTGGTACTAGCTCACATCAGGGACTAGTGGCGATCATCAGGGACTTTGAATACACAGACATAGACGAGATGTTAGCATTAAATTTGATCGGAGGCTCATCTCCTAGACTTTTTATTATATTAGATGAGATAGAAGATCCTCACAATGTGGGGGCTATCATCAGGACAGCGGTCGCAGTCGGAGCGACGGGCATCATAGTACCCAAGCATAGGCAAGCACCCATCAGTGGCGCTGTGTATAAAGCCTCTACTGGACTAGTGAGTCAAATCCCGATAGCCAGAGTCAGTAACATAAGTGTAGTGATAGAGAAGTTAAAGAAGTCTCATATATGGGTCGGAGCTTTGGGTATGCAATCCTCACCACTAACCCCCCCCCACAATGAGAAGGGGATCACTCAAAATACATTTTGGAATTTAGACCTCTCTGGTGATCTAGCTATCATAGTAGGCAATGAGGGCAAAGGCGTGCAGACTCAGCATATAAAAGATAGCGATATGATAATCTCGATACCAATGGATGTAAAGGTAGAGTCGCTCAATGCTTCAGTAGCAGCAGCTATAGCGATGTATGAGTGGCGGAGACAAAATGGCGTCTAGCGCTCGCACGGCTGGTGTGCCGATGAGGCCTTCTATGTCTTTTTGACTTTTGGCGATTCCACATGTATATAAAAGTGCTTGTACACAAACTGATTTGCATTTATAATCAAACTGTAGTAAGATGTATATATTATGGTAGTACGAATGAGACATACAAGAGCACATACTGCGAATCGCCGTAGTCATCATGCACTTAAATCAATGAATTTACAAAAATGTGCCAACTGTGAAGCGATGCTGCAAAGTCACAGAGTGTGTGACGTGTGTGGATTTTATAAAGGCAAATCTGTAATCAAAGTAAAGACAGTCACAGCTTAATTTATAAAATAAAGTTTTAGATTATAAAAAGAGACGAAAAAAGAATTTAGAAAAGTACTTTAACAAAGCAATAAATTAAAATGAGTCAAAGACACATATCCAGGCAAATAGCATTACAAACTATGTATGAGCTAGACGTACGAGATATACTAACTCTGGACAGAGAAGAGCTGCGCGAAATAGTAAATAGGAATACAGAGGAGATGTCACCAGACCATAAAGATAATGAGTATCTTTATCATTTGATGGACATGGTGGTATCTAGACTTGATATCTTGAATGATATAATAGTCAAAGCTGCTCCGGAGTGGCCAATAGATAAGATTTCCTATATTGATAGGAATATTTTGCGTATTGGGCTCGCCGAGCTACTATTTGCTGATAGAAATGATGTGCCACCAAAGGTGGCCATAGATCAAGCAATAGAGCTATCAAAAGCTTTTGGTGGTGAGAGTAGTAGTAAATTTATCAATGGTGTACTAGGTCACATATACAAAGAGCTAGGCGAGCCAGACAAAGAAGGAGTAACTAAAAAAAGAGCCAAAGAAGAAAATCTAACTGGTGTGATATTATATTCCAGATATGAAGGTCATATATACATAGGCCTAGTGCATGATCTTTTTAAACATTGGACTATATGTAAAAGTCATATAATAGAAGGTGAAAGTAAAGAGGAGGGCGTGACTAGAGTAGTGAATAAAGAATTTGGCGTCGATGATGCTCATATGATTAGCGAGGTAGATGTCGGTCAATATATAGCCAATCATCCAGAAAAGGGTAGGATAGTAAAGCATGTTACTTACTATCTAGCCGAGTCCCCTCACTCTGTCCCCAAAGTAGAAAAAGATGGTGGATTAGACGATGCTAAATGGTGGAAACTAGATGAGCTGGGGTCTCTCAAAATATATAAAGAAGTAAATAAAGTAATAATTACAGCTATTTCTACTATAAAAAATAATAATGTGACTCCTGACAAAGTTTCAGTATAATAAGTAAATATATGATACCTAAATTTAACAATGAAAAATTGCTAGAGCAAGCCTTTATACATAGGAGCTTTATAAATGAAAATCAGAAGACTGGCCTCGAGCATAATGAGAGGTTGGAATTCCTAGGAGACGCGGTGCTAGAGCTCGTAGTGACGGAGTATCTATACAAAAAATACAAAGAGGCTGCTGAGGGGGAGCTGACAGCATATCGTGCTGGATTGGTAAATATGTATTCGTTGGCAAAAGTGGCATCTACGCTAGGACTAAATGATAGGATGAGACTCTCAAAAGGTGAACAGCGTGACGACAATAGTAAAGCCAGACTATCCATACTCGCTGACGCTTATGAGGCGCTATTAGGTGCTATATATTTAGATCAAGGGCTAGATAAAGCAAAAGACTTTGTCTGTGAGACTCTCATACCAGAATTAGCAGATATAGTGAAGTATAGGCTGTATAAAGATCCTAAAAGTAATCTACAGGAGCGGGCTCAGGAGTATATGTCCGTGACTCCAATATATAAAATATTAAAAGAGAGTGGACCGGACCATAGTAAAGAATTCATCGCGGGTGTATATCTCGATGATGTGCTAGTCGCTGAGGGTGTAGGTCAAAGTAAACATGAAGCGGAGACTTCAGCCGCAAGAGAAGCATTGAAAGTGAAGTTTAAATAGGCTGTGAATAACTCCCCCTTCCCATTTGCTTGTATATATGCTAGTATGTATAGGTAAAGGTATTTTAGCTCGTGAGTTAACTTAGCTTTATTAATAAAAAAATATGACCGATTTCAGACTATACGTAGGTGGAATTCCCTACTCAGCTGTCGAAGAGGACCTTAAGGCTCTCTTCTCACAGGCTGGAGAAGTAATTAATGTGACTATTATTCGCGATAGACAAATGAATAATAGGTCTAAAGGTTTCGGTTTCGTAGAAATGTCAAACGAAGCTGATGTAACAAAAGCTATAGAGATGTTCCATGATTCAGAAATGGACGGACGTCGCCTCACAGTTAACAAGGCTCAGCCTCGCGAAGAGCGCCCATCAACAGGTGCCTCACGTGGAGGTAATGGCGGATCATCACACGGCGGAGACCGTGGCGACAGACGCTATTAATAATACAAAAGAAAACATCACGCAAATGCGTGATGTTTTCTTTTGTATGAAATACATACTTTTTACCTTGGTTACATTTCAAAGTTGACCCTTGGATGGAATTCTGATTCAGAGTTTAGGAATACTTTGAAATCCATTATCCTGCTCTTGTTGAAGCAACGTGATAATCCGCGGGTCGCTCACATTTACATCGCTTCTTTTGTGATCGAAATGATAATCAAAGGTGAAGTATTAGAAGATCTTATTTATTACCTCCCGAAAAGGCTTTTTAAGCCTCTCGGCAGGTCTCACTAGCATATGCCCTTGCTCGGTCTCGAACTTTAGTAGGTTTGTAATTTATAGTACAAGAAACTAAAATATCTCCCGTGACCAAATCAAAAATTTTATCAGTATGCCCAGTTATTAAACCTTTTTCATCTTTATCAAAATTTTGAGTCTCATATCCAACACATCTCTTTTTTTTATAGTTATAAAAACTCTCGTAAGAATTAGATCCATTTAATGGATTGTCGATATTAAATTTTTCTATCAGGCTTTTACACTGAAGACTAGAAGCATCTCCTTGTGACAATTTATTCCATAAGTTCTCTGCATAATTTTGTTGGTTGATTTCAGTACTTTTATAGACAAACAAAACTAAAACAATACTCAAAAGCATTAATAACCCTATTTGGAGCCAGTTTTTCTTTAAGGATTTCATACTTTAATTATAACTTACTTTAAAATTTAATCCTAATTCTGTGGGGTAAACCTCTCAGTCTACCTCACTAGCGTGTGCCCTCGGCAGGAATCGAACCCACAATGAATCCTTAGGACGGATCTGTTATATCCATTTAACTACGAGGGCAGAAGAGAATGTGTATATCATTATACAATAAATTCAATTTTTTTGCTATACTTATAGAGAGCAGAGAAAAAGTATAAAAGAAGTAGGAAAAAGTATAAAACTATGAGAGAATTAACAATGAATAATCAAGAAAAGCTAGATGAAGTCTATGAGATAGTAAAGCGTATGGAGGCCCATCATGAGGCGCTTGACGACGAAATAGAGGACATGCACAGCACACTAAATTGGATCAGGAGACGTGAGCGTATCAGGATGGTGGTGACCACTGTGTATTGGGTCTTCATTGCTGGTATAGTATTCGGAGCTTACTACTATGTAGAGCCTTTGCTTAATTATTTCATGACACAGTTTGGTCTATCTGACTTTTTAAAGTCCATAGAAAATGGTGTCGGTGGCATACCAGATCTAAAGAATATAAAAGATGTATTACATAGTGTGGCATCGAGTACGTCTAGATAAAATTCTATACCATATATTTAACTTTGTATAAAGTTAAATATATGGTATAATTAAAATATAAGATTGATGTTATTATCTTGTACTGTGAAAGTGTATAGGCCTGGATAGCTCAGTTGGTAGAGCGCTTCCCTGAAGAGGAATAGGTCCCCAGTTCGAGCCTGGGTCCAGGCACCAAATAAAACACAAGATAAAAGTGGCTGCGTACGCGGCCACTTTTATCTTGTGTTTTATATAGATTTTACTGTCAATTTTGACTGTCGAGCTTTGTCAATTTTAGGCATACGTATGATCAGTAGTCCATGTTTCTCCACGGCTTCGGCACTCTCTATCTCTACTTCATGTGGTAGCATGATAGTACGAGTGAAAGTCCCCCAAAATAGCTCACGATAGAAATAATCATCTTCGATTACTGTGTTATTTGCCTCTCTGCGGCCTCTGATAGTGACCATATCGCGAGTGATAGATATATGCAAATCCTGAGGCTTGACACCGGCGACCATCGCTTCGATAATGATCTCCTTGTCGGTTTGATATAGATCTACTGATAGCTCGCCACTATTTTCATCTTCCTCTATAGAGATCTCATTGCCCTCATCTAGAGAACGTCTTACAGGTAGCTCATTACGCGATGTACGAGCATTGGCTTTGGTCTTTGGAGTTTTCTTGATTGGTAGTTCTATCTCTTCTTCGATCTCAAATGCATCTATATCTACATTATCATCTTCGTCGTCTACCACTATATTACCTGTTAATCTTTCAAAAAATGACTTTTTACTATCTTTGAGCATATATATGTTACTTGTGATTACAATTATTTTATAAATTTTTTTAAGTATTTATTATACTTTTAATATTCTTCTTTATTTATATATTATAACTTATTTATTATTATTTTTAATAAAGTTATACACATACTTGCCAGCTCTCGATCATTAATATGTCGCTATCGTCAATAAACTTTACTTTGTCCCACAATGCTTCGGTGAGAAAAGGCATGAATGGGTGTAGCACTATCATTTGTTCACGCAAAAGTAATTTAAGAAGTATCTGTGCACTTGTTTTACTTGTTAGTATCTTGTTTTTTTCTTCTTCAGAAAGAATAATTAGACTTTTACTCATATCGTCTCCTACTATAATACGAGCTTTGTGCGTTTCGATGATGATATCACAAAATGTCTTCCAGAAATAATCATAGATTTTTTCACTTGCAATATGTAATCTATAATTTTCAATATCATTTGTAATATCTTTTTTTATTTCATACCATACATCAAGTAAAGCTTGATCTTCTGATAAAAGTTTTTTATTTTCTTTTTTGAAATCACTTTTGATAATAGTAGAGAAGAGATCGTCTTTGTTAATAGCCGAAGATGGTAGGTCTTCTGTCTTTTCGAGTACGAAACGAGTAGCATTCCAGATTTTATTGGCAAACTTTTTATAAGCTTCGACTTTTTTAGGATCCAAATTCATATCTACACCAGGTGCATTATTAACAATGAGCCCCATACGAAGAGCATCAGTGCCATACTTTTCTGATATTTCTAAAGGTGAGATCACATTACCTTTACTCTTGCTCATCTTTTTGCCTTTAGCGTCTCTTACCATACCGTGTAGGTATATATCTTTGAAAGGTACTTTGTCTGTCATATACAACCCAAACATGATCATGCGCGCTACCCAGAAAAATATAATATCAGCCCCAGTTTCCATGACTTGAGTGGGATAATAAGTTTTGAAATCATCAATTTTTGTATTTTGTAAAGTAGCGTATGGCCATTGCCCAGAAGAAAACCAAGTGTCAAAAGTGTCTATATCTTTTCTAATTTTACTTTGATCGGCTCCGCATAATGTGCAACTCTTTATCGTATCATTGATATCTACATATCCAGCTTCACAAACGGTACATATCTTGGCTGGTATGGTGATACCCCAAACTATTTGTCTAGAAATATTCCAATCTTGTATATTGTTCATCCAATGACGAAAAACTTTCTCATGTTGCTCGCTGAGTATATTCACCTCTTTTTTATCCAAAGATTGTATAGCTCTGTCGGCTAGACCTTGCATTTTCATAAACCACTGTGCTTTGACTTGAGGTTCTATTTCACGCTCACATTTATAACACACAGATACTTCATGAGAGTATTCGTTATCAGTTTTGACTAAAAGTCCTTTATTATCAAGCTTCTCTACGATTTTACTTCTAGCATCTTTGATACTCATACCGGCAAATTCACCTGCTATAGATAATAATTTACCACGCTCATCGATTATTTGTTCTATATCTAAACTGTGTCTTTGTGCTATTTCAAAGTCTATTCCTGAGTGCCATGGTGTAATAGTCATCACACCAGTTCCAAACTCTGAATCGACCGATACATCTTTGATTACGGTAGCTTCTAATGGGCCATTGATCCATTCTACTGTTAGCTTTTGTCCATGTTTGTATTCTTTATAGCGTATGTCATCAGGGTGCATAACTACATATTTATCGCCAAACTTTGTTTCTGGACGTACCGTACCGATTGTGAATGGACCATATTTAAAATAGTAAAAAGGATCTATCTTTGTGACATGTGTAGTTTCTAGATTGGAAAGTGAAGTTTGATGTTTAGAACACCAGTTTACTATACGTTTACCTCTAGCGATTAGTTTGTCGTCATCTAACTTTTTAAAAGTAGCGTACACTGTGTTTATGATTTTAGGATCTAGTGTAAACATAGATCTGGACCAGTCACAAGACGCTCCCATTTGGCGTATCTGTCCATACATAAAGTCTTTGTTTGTTAAAGTATAATCCATGATCTCTTTGTATAAATCGGCCGGAGCCATATCAAAACGAGATCGACCTTCTTTTTCTAATACTTTTTCGTATACAGCTTGAGTTTCAAATCCAGCATGATCAGCACCCGGTAGCCACAATGTCCTTTTACCTCGCATACGATTATAGCGTATAAGTATATCCTGCACAGTTATGAATAGTCCATGCCCAGCATGCAATGCACCGTTAGCATTTGGTGGGGGCATTATTATGGTATATGGGTCACTTCTATCCACCAGCTCACCATTTTCATTTTGTATTTGAGGGAGATTGTCAGGGTTGAAATATCCACTATCTTCCCATATCTTATACATTTGAGACTCTATCTCTAGATGATTATAAGGCTTGTTTAGATCTACCATAGGTTTTGATAAATATACACCTCCTTTTTGCTCTATCTTTTGCATATATTTAGATTATAACACAGTCTTGTCAAGACGTAAATAATTTGATAGTATTAGTTTTGAAGTTATAGACCAAGATTTAATAAACTTAAAAAAGCAAAATGATAAAGCTTATGTGTGAGCTACGATAATCATCGTGTTGATGCTTGTGATATTTATGCTTTTACAAGAGGCAGGAGTATAGACAGACTTATGAAAGTGGGGGTAAAGATAAAAGCCTTTAAATAAATAGCAATTTCAAAACTTTTAATTCATCAAAAGTGGTATTTATTTTTTGCTTATCGCATACTGCTTTTACTGGCGCTAGTTTACCTTCTGACTTCTTGAATTCATCTTCTATAAAAGCTAAGAACTTTTCTGTTTTAAATTTCTTATCTAAACTATTTTTAATTAAATCTTCTATATCTTTTTTGTTTATTTGTTTCTCTTCGAGTAGCACTTCTATATGAGTGATGATAGTACCTATAGTGAGATCTCTTTTATCTGCTATAGCAGATATGGTAGGGTAGACATATTCGCTAATTTTAGATTTTGAATCTGAAGTAGATTTTGAATCTGAAGACTTTTCTAGGGCTAGTTTCTTAGTTTCTTCGAAAGTGTTTATTTCTATTTTTATTTCTTTTTTACTTTTTCCAGCGAATGTATCATGTAGATCTTTTAGTTTTTCATCGTCATATTTTTTCAAGGCTTCTATCGCACGAGTAGAGCGACTACGCAGATCTGTATCCACTTTGTGTATGTGTGGATGTACAGAGAAGGCATTTGGATTGGCTCCTAGCAGCTTGATACCATCTATATCCCTCACACGCGATAATGCTACATAGCCGAGAGCATAACCAAAGCTTTTTGATAGATCTATCTCTGCAGCATCTAGTGTCATGCCTTGGCTTTTATGTATAGTGATAGCCCAAGCATAGCGTAGTGGCAGCTGTGAGATCTGAGCTTTGACTTTACCATCCTCTTCTATACGCCAAGAGTCGGATACTACTTCTATTTTCTTACCATTGTTAAGAAGTATTATCGGAGTATCCAGCTCATCATCTCTGAATCCTGTCACCTCACCTATGGATCCATTATTATATTTACCATATTTATCGTTACGAGTAAACATGACTTTGGCGCCTATTTTTAATTTTAATATTTCAGGAGAAAGGCAAGAAGCTTTTAACTTTTCTACTATATTTTTGTTTCCTGTGCTAGTCATATAGTACAGGTATTCTTTATTTTCTTTTTTATTATTATCTAATTCTGCATAATTTTTATTATTGATAGAGTCTACGTCGGCGTTGTGTGAGTAGAGCTTCACATGATTGACTTTGGATAGATCTCTATCTATCGTTTCATTTAATGTTTCTAACAGGTCATAGTCTAGCTCTCCAGAGCGTATACTATTTAAAATAGTATTGAGACTGTTATCCTGCTGTCTATAATTCTCTGTAAGATAACAAATCACTGGGTTGGCTTCTTTCCATGATTTAGATGAGAAAGCAAAGTCTTCTGGGGTCACTGCACGCTCTCTGATCACGGGCGGTAGTTGGAAAAAGTCTCCACAAAACACCACCTGCAATCCTCCAAATGGTAAAGGGCTACGACGCACACGGCGACATACTGTATCTACCGCATCGAGCACACTAGCGCGTAGCATAGAGACCTCGTCGATGATGAGTACTGATGGGGTATTTATTTTTTTGTATATATTTTGTTTTTGCAATATTTTATCTAGCAGCCTATCGTCTAGCGCATCATGTATTTCTAGACCAGAGAATGAGTGCAGAGTAGATCCTCCTATATGTGTGGCTGCTATACCAGTGGATGCGCATATCGCTACTGGTATACTGTGAGCACGCAGCCATTCGATGTATTGATTTAGTACATAAGTTTTCCCAGCTCCAGCTTGTCCAGTCAGAAATGCACTATGCCCCATTTTGAGTATATTTAAAGCTTCGATTTGAGTCATAATCAATTATTTTTATAAATATATTGTAACACAAAAAGTGTTTTTATGGTATACTACAAGAGTCACAAAAACAAAATATATGGACGAAGATGAGATAAAAAATAAAATTCTAGATATAGAAAATAGAATGAACATTGACATGGACTTTTGGTCTGATAGTACTCGTGCACAAGTAGAAATGAAAGAGCTGCGTGATCTCAAAGACAAGCTAGATGGTGAGAAGGCTCTAGATCGTGGAGGGTGCACACTCACAATACTCGCTGGCGCTGGAGGCGACGATAGCGAAGATTGGACACGTATGCTCATAAATATGTATGAGAGATACGCCGATAACGAAGGCTATAAATACAAAACACTACACGAACATCGTAATGACCTCAACGGCTATCGTAATATCACTATCGAGATATCAGGAGAGGGGATCTATGGTAATCTTAAAAATGAAAATGGTGTGCATAGGCTGGTGCGTATATCACCTTTTAATGCCAATGATAAAAGACATACTAGCTTTGCGCTTGTCGAGGTGTTGCCCGTATTACCTGATATACATAAAGTAGCCATCCCTAGTGATGAGCTGGAAGTCAACTTTGCCAATGCTGGTGGTCCTGGAGGGCAAAATGTAAACAAGAGAGAGACTAAAGTTATAATGAGGCACATACCTACAAACATCACGGTGACTGTAGCTACTGAGCGTAATCAAGAGCAGAATAGATCTATAGCCCTAGAGATGATACAAGCTAAACTTTATAAAAAAAGAGAGAATGACAGAAAAGCAGAGATAGAAGGTCGACAAATCAGCAAAACCACAGAAATAGAATGGGGTAATCAAATTAGGAATTATGTGCTACACCCGTACAAGTTACTAAAGGACAATCGTAATGGGTATGAGAGTACAGACGTAGAAAATATATTGGAGAAAGGACTACTCAAACCAGTTATAGAAAGCTTGAGGTAGTATGTGTTTATGTATAACTAATTTGAATAGTCATGCTTTTAATGGTATATTTAATATATGCTTCATTTTAAAAATGTAAACAAACAATACAAAGACGGGGTCGGAGTGCTAGAAAATATAAATCTAACCATAAATCAAGGTGAACTGGTATCTATAGTAGGTCACTCTGGAGCAGGTAAAAGTACACTCATCAAGCTACTACTCGGCGAAGAGTCACCGAGTAGTGGTATGGTACTTTTTCATGATAAAGCTATACACAAGCTGTGTGGTAATGACATGACTATGTATAGAAGGAAGGTGGGGGTAGTGTTTCAAGACTTTCGTCTTATACCAAATAAAACAGCATATGAAAACATCGCCTTTGCTATGGAGGCTGCTGGTAAAAGTGATGATGAGATAGCTCAGGATGTGCCACGCGTACTAGATCTAGTGGATCTCAGAGATAAAATCAGAAGCTTCCCACATGAGCTTTCTGGTGGTCAGAAACAGCGTGTAGCTATAGCGAGAGCGATAGTGAATAGACCAGAAATCATAATAGCAGATGAGCCCACAGGAAATTTGGATCCAGTAAACACATACGACATAGTGCAAATACTTAAAAAGATAAATGATCTGGGCACTACTGTAATACTTACTACACATAACAAGGGTGTAATAGACAGCCTGAAAAGGCGAGTGGTAACAATGGAAAATGGCAGAGTACTCAAAGATGAAAAAGATAGAAAATCAATATGACAATAATCAAAAGAATATTTAAAGCAGGTTTGGTAGGATTTTATCGTAATATGACAGTGTCACTATCTTCTATATTTGTACTTACTATTACTTTGTCTATTATTATGTCTCTCACTATAGCTCAATACATTTTTAACTATACTCTAGACGGTGTAAAGGATAAAGTGGATGTGCGCGTATATCTGCGTCCAGAGGCGACCGATGATGAGGTGGCAGCGATGCTTGACTCTATAAAGAGCATACCTAATATAAGATCAGTATTACTCGAGTCCAAAGCTGATGCTCTTTCTAAATTCAAAGATGCTCACAAAAATGATAAAGCGACAATGCTCGCCCTCGAAGAGATAGGGATAAATCCTTTCGGTGTGTCTATCGCGGTACAATCAGCGGATCCCACACATTATGAAGAGATAGTAAAAAGTATACAGAAAAAAGCAGATGAAAAGCTGCTCGCTAGTGGTGGCAATGTCATAGACAAGATAAATTATTATGAGTTAAAAGGTAGTATAGATAAAATTAATAGCATGATACATTGGCTAAACAAAATCGGCTCATGGATCGCCATAGTCTTTATCGCTATGAGCTGTATGATAGTTTATAACACTATACGTATTGCTATCTATGCTTTCCGAGAAGAAATAGGTATCATGAAGTTAGTCGGTGCTTCCAATACTTTTATAAGAGGACCATTTATAGTCGAGGCAGCTATATACGCTTTAGTTGCGACTAGCATCACATTGATTATTTTTTATCCTTTGTCTATTTGGTTAACTACAAAAACCGCCAGTTTTCTCGAGGGGTTAAGTATAATAGAGTATTATAAAGCTAATATATTACACACCACTATTTTGCTACTTGTTAGTGGTGTACTAATGACTAGTATTTCATCTTTCTTTGCGGTGAGGAAGTATCTAAAGATATAGCACAAAAGGGCGCGCCTACGGCGCACCCTTTTGTGCTATATCTTTTTTAATAATGTGTCTATCTTCTGTCTATGCTTTTCACCTAGATCAAGCTTGACCTCTACATGAGGGAGTATACGTATAGCCATTCGTCTTTTAAGCTCGAGTTTGAGCTCGCCGCGCATACGCATAGCAAAGCCGACGGCCTCCTTTTCATACTGGTCAGGGAGTACAGTGATATACACGGTGGCGTTTTTTAGATCTGGGCTGTAGTCAGCATTGGTCACAGTGATGAGAGCTTTACCATTGGTCTCACGCTGAAAGAAGTCGCCAGCAATTTTCTTTAGCTCTTGTACTAGTTTCTTTTGTCTTTTACCTAGATGTGCATCTATTTCTAAAGTAGATCCTATACTTTCAGATGTTGTTTCATTTATGTTCATAGCATTTACGCCTAGTCTTGTATCATTTATTGCCATATATATAAATTATTATTTTAAATTAAATACTAAATTAATTTTCTTTTTTCTATGAGCATCACTTTTATAATATCACTAGTGATGATCTCGACTTTGGACTCTATCATGATGCCACATTCATTGCCTTCTAATACTTCCTTGGCTTTCATCTTCATCTGTTGTAGCTCTATCACCTTACCGCGACCGATATCAAAGTCACGCCTGATTATGTGCACTACAGAGTCTTCTTTGACTAGGCCACTTAATACTTTGACCCCTATTACGTATTTATCATTATTGATACTGAAATTCTTTAACACTTTCATCTTGCCTATTTCTATTTCTATTTCTTCGAATGGTAATCTATTTTGCACTTCTTCGGTAAACCATTCAGATAATTTATAAATAACATCAAAAAGAGTAGGAGTAAACCTGAATCGATCAGCTTGCTCTTTGGCTTTTTGTTCTAGTTTGACTTTGAATCCGATAATGATGACGTCTTGATCACCGCTTGCTTGCATGATATCGCCTTCTGTGATGCTACCTACTTCTTGATTTATAATTTTTATCTTTACATCTTTAGTTTCATTTTTCTTTAGCTCGCTCGCTATCGCTTCGAGTGTACCCTGTGTGTCAGCGCGTATTATTACTGGTATCACGACTTTAGCATTGCGATATAGCTTTGGATCTAATATATTTTTGGCTTCTATTTGTTTTTCTTCATGCTGTATGGCTTCTAAATATTTTTTATCGGTGTTACTTATAAATATGCTGCCAGTTTTTGGTATGTTATCAAATCCTGTTACTTTGATCGCTTGACCAGCTATAGGAGCCTTTATGGCCCTACCTATAAAGTCCTCCACTATTCTAATCGGTGAGTATGCAGTACCCGCCAGTACTGCACCAGACAGAGGCAAGATGCCATCTTTGATAATGAGAGTAGCCGAGATACCACGTTTAGTATCGATGAAGCTCTCTAGTACTATTCCAGTCGCTTCAGTGTTTAAGTTAGCTTTAAAGTCATTTAGCTCTGCAGTCAATATTATGGTGTTGAGCAAATCTTCTATGCCTGTACCTACTTTTGCACTGATACATACATATGGTATATCGCCACCTAGACCCTCTAAATATATGCCATGTTCTAGTAAATTATTTTTAGTTTTTTCTATATTTGCATTAGGTTTGTCTATTTTGTTGATTGCTACTATATATGGTATTTTCTTTTTGTCTATAGTTTTCCAAGCTTCTATAGTTTGAGCTTTTACCCCATCCTCGGCACTCACTACGAGTATCGCTATATCAGCTATCTCTACACCACGCTCACGCATACCTTGAAATGCAGCATGTCCAGGAGTATCCAAGAATGTGATAATGCTGGCTTTACCAGTATCATCTTTGACATTTACCTCGTATGCACTGATATGCTGAGTGATACCACCACTCTCGCCTCCCACCACATTTGTTTTTCTTATATAGTCTAGCAGAGAGCTTTTACCGTGATCTACATGTCCTAGTACTGCCACTACTGGTATTCTATTTACAATTCGATTTATTTCTGTTTTTGACATCGTCTCGCAATTATAGCATATAATTTAAGAAAATGATATACTTTTATACATGAAAAGAGTATATTTAGATTATGCGGCAGGCCCTGCCAATCCTTCACCCATACACAATGAAGGAGTAAAAGCTAAAGTAGCTTTAGAAAAAGCACGTAAAAGCATAGCTCAAATTTTAAATTGTCGTACATACGAAGTTTATTTTATGCCTAATAGTACATATAGTGTGGCGACAGCATTTACTGCTGCTGATTTTATTATTACCAGCAACATAGAGCATCCCGCAGTGCTAGAAAATATTAAAAAGTACAATCACCTTATTTTAAAAGTAGAAAGTGATGGTATATTAAAGCCAAATACGCTTCGTGAAGCTCTAAATGCAATTAACTCTTTCAGTATTTCAGATAGCTTCTCAACAGAAAGCAAAGGGCGCACGCTAGTCACCATTATGTATGCCAACAATGAAATTGGCACTATACAAAAGTCCAAAGAGTATGGACGTATTATCGATCAACATAACAGAAAGCATGATTTGGATGAGACTAATAGAGTACTGTATCATATAGACGCATCTCAAGCGAGCAGATATTTGGATCTAGACACATACAAGCTCAGATGTGATATGATGACGCTTAACAGCAGTAAATGTGGAGGGCCTGCGGGTGTGGCGATGCTCTACATTAAAGAAGACATACGACATTGCGTGCGACCACTGATAACAGGAGGTAATCAAGAGCGTGGCATATACAGTGGCACAGAAAATGTAGTCAGTGCTATAGGTTTCGCTGCTGCTTTGACTCACGCACAAAGTATAAAAATAGAAGAAAGTAAAAGATTATTAAAAATTAGAAATACTTTTATCAAGAAATTAGATTGGACTTTTAATATATACGGCAGCGTGGCGGAAGGAGAAAGATTGCCGAACAATATAAATATAAGGGTATCAGGTATGCCTAGTGATGAGATGGTGATCAGACTAGATCATATGGGATACGCTGTGAGCCATAGAAGTGCCTGCTCTGTCTCTAGTCTCAACCCTTCTCCGAATGAGAAGGGTGACAATGCAGATGGATATGTATTAAAAGCGATAGGTGTCAGTGAGTTAGAAACTAATGAAAATATACGCATCACTATGGGTCCAGACACGACTGAGGAGGATATGGAGGCTCTATATATAGCTATAATGGATATTCATAAAAAGTATAACAAATAGCTAGCGACGTTTTATAGACTTTCTAATTCTGTGTTATAATTAAAATATATAAAAGTAATTATTTATAAATTAATAAAGTAAAAAACATATGATATATACACCACGAGACTTTACACATTTATTAGGTATCAAAGGATTTAGCGACACGATGCTGACTAATCATTTCGCTCTCTATGAAGGGTATGTGAATAATGCTAACAAAATTATTGATAACATCGAAGGTATGGATCAAGGCACTATAGAGGCGGCAGAGCTAGAACGTCGTTGGGGGTGGGAATTTGATGGTATGCGTATGCATGAGCTTTTTTTTGAAAATTTAACTAAAGAAAATACAGAAATAAATAAAGATGGTGATCTTTATAAAAAGATAGTAAATATATACGGGAGTTTTGATAAATGGATAGACTGTTTAAAGTCAAAAGCAATGATGAGGGGTATAGGCTGGGTTGTACTCACAATAGATGAAGTAAAAGGGGAATTATTTACTCATTGGATAAGAGAACATGAAATAGGTCATATGGTAGGGTGTAAACCTTTGTTAGTGATGGATATGTGGGAGCATGCATATATGACGGATTATGGTATAAAGAAGACAGACTATATCAATGCTTTTATAGAAAATATAAATTGGGAAATGGTCGAGAAGAGACTAGATTAATATCTATCTATTCGCCCAAGTTATAGTGAGCTGTAATACTGTCAGTAGTGTATCTGTTGATTGACTTTTAGGTTAAAATATTATATAAATAATATAAGTATGCAAGATAATCAAAATAATAATCCAAACGATAAAAATAATCCATTTCAATTCTTAACTACTAGAGCTAGAGAGGCCTTTAAGCGTTCACATGAAATAGCAATGGAGCGTGGTCAAAACAATGTGAATACTATGCATATGTTGGCAGCTATAGTGACAGCTGAGGACTCTGTGGTTTATGGTATTTTAGAAAAGATGGGAGTAGATTTAAATCTGTTTGTCGATACTGTTTTGGATGCTATAGATATGCGTGGTGGGTCCAATACGTTGGCACCATCCTATCAAATGTATATGACTATGGAGCTAGCCAAAGCGATAGAGAATAGTTTAAAGATAGCACACACATTACATGATGAGTTCGTTTCTACTGAGCATCTTTTTATTTCTCTGATGGATGCTAATTCTGACATGATGGACCTAATGCGCAAATTTAAAATAAATAAAGACGTAGCTGTGAAGACTTTAGAAGATTTGCGTAATACTGTAGATAGCTCTATTAATATAAAAAGAAAAAGCAAAGCTTTGACAAAGTACACTCGTAATTTTACACAGCTAGCACGAGAGGACAAGCTGGATCCAGTGATTGGTCGTGATACAGAGATTATGAGACTTATGCAAATACTCGCGAGAAGGAGCAAGAATAATCCATTACTTGTTGGCGAGGCAGGAGTAGGAAAGACATCCGTGGTAGAGGGTCTCGCTAATCGTATAGCCAAGGGAGATGTGCCAGATAGTCTCAAAGATAAAGAACTGGTATCACTAGACTTGGGTATGCTCATCGCGGGTACCAAGTATAGAGGTGAGTTTGAGGAAAGACTAAAGCAAATAATGAAAGAAATAGAAGCGAGTGAAGGCAAAATATACCTATTTATCGACGAGCTGCATACTATAGTCGGAGCAGGGGCGGCAGAAGGAGCGGCGGATGCGGCCAATTTACTAAAGCCAGCACTATCACGCGGTGAAATACGTGTAATAGGCGCGACCACGATCAAAGAGTATCAGAAGTATATAGAAAAGGACCCTGCACTTTCAAGACGCTTCCAGCCGATATATGTAGAAGAGCCGACAGTGGATGACACAGTGGCTATACTGCGTGGACTAAAGGAGAAGTATGAGATCTATCATGGAGTACGCATTACTGATGATGCTATATTGGCAAGTGTAAATCTGTCTACTAGATATATTACGAATAGATTCCTACCTGATAAAGCTATAGATCTCATCGATGAGGCAGCATCGGCTTTACGTATGGCTTTAGAAAATAAACCACCTCTATTAGAAGCCGCCCATCGTCTGATCATGAGATATGAAATAGAAAAGGAAGCACTAATCAAAGAACTAATTGCCAATCCAAAAGATACACATAGCAAGAATAGACTGTCACATATAGAGTCCCAAATAGCTGATGAAAAAGAAAAGATACACGATTTAGAGCTAAGATGGAATCATGAGAAAAGCATACTGAATGAGATCAGTATCATGCGTAAGCAGATAGAGGCTCAGAAGCTAGAGGCTGACAATGCGCAGCTTTCTGGTGATCTGTCTCGTGTGGCTGAGCTACAATATATACATATACCAGCGCTTAAAAGTAGTATAGATGAAAGAGTAGATAAAATGAAGAAAATGCAAAAGTCCAGACGAGTGCTAAATGAGGAGGTTACAAAAGAGGATATAGCTGGAGTAGTATCACGAATAACTGGTATACCACTATATCGTATGATGGAAGAAGAAAGCCAGAAGCTAATACGTATGGAGGATGAACTGGGTAAAAAGGTGATAGGACAGCATGATGCGATCACAAAAGTATGTGATGCAGTACGCAGGTCGCGAGCCGGTGTGTCGGACCCACATCGCCCGATAGGATCATTTATATTCCTTGGACCTACAGGAGTAGGGAAGACAGAGCTGACCAAGTCATTAGCAGAGTTCATGTTTAGAGATGAGAAGTCTTTGATCAAAATAGATATGAGTGAATACAGTGAGAAGCACAGCATGAGTAAACTCATTGGATCTCCTGCTGGGTATGTAGGATATGATGAGAGTGGGCAGCTCACCGAGGCGGTGCGCCACAGGCCTTATTCCGTGATCCTTTTTGATGAAGTAGAGAAGGCACACCCAGAGGTATTCAATTTGCTGTTACAAGTGTTAGACGAAGGTAAGCTCACCGATAACAAAGGTAGAGTTACCAATTTTAGAAATTGTATTATCGTCCTTACTAGTAACATTGGTAGTAATTTCATACAAAAAATGCAAAGTTATGGATACAATGTAAGCAATGGTGTACACGAGTACAGCGATATTAAAGGAAAAGTTATTGGCGCTTTGAAAGATTATTTCAAACCTGAATTCCTCAATCGTCTCGACGATATTATAGTTTTTGACGTTTTAAACAAAGAAGATGTAAAGAAAGTAGTAGGATTACAAATCGATATAGTCGCCAAGCGACTAATGGAGAAAGAAATAAAAATGACAGTATCTGAGGCCTCTGTCGCTCATATAGCAGAGAAGTCATATGACCCTCAATACGGGGCCAGACCTATTAAAAGATATATACAAACTAACATATTAAATATAGTATCCAATATGATTATTAGTCGTAAATTTGAAAATGGTGGGACAGTCACTGTAGATGTTATAAATGATAATTTGTTAGTCGAAGGTAAAGGTAATGTTAAAAGTAAAAATATACTCAGTCCTTTAGATCTGGAAGAGCTGGCACAGACAGCGAAAGTCGTCTAATTACTCCTTAATTATATCTCTAATCTCTTCGACTATTATGTTTTTCTCGCTATTCCTAGTGCTGATCTTACCATTTATTATAGCCACTTTATCTATCACACATTTAGCTTTATACTTTTCATATGTGTCTGGGAAGACCGCCAAGTCCATAGCTCCTGTATAGTCACGTATTGTGATGAGCGCCATTTTGTCACCTTTTTTAGTTTTCATAATTTTAACTTTCTCTATCAAAACAGGTAAAGATACTTCTGTACCATCTTCTAATGTCGATATAGAATTTATATTTATTCCCCTTTTAATTATTTTCTCTTTCCATGGGTCTAGAGGGAATCCACTTACATATAGTCCTAGTAGCTCACGCTCCCAAGAGAGCTTTGTTTGTATATCTATTGGATTGGCAGACTTTAAATTAAAAGTACTAGGGCCATCATTAAAAAGAGAAGTTTGATCAGTAGTATCTTTTACAAAAGATTTATGATACTCTAGTATATTTTCTAAATTTGCTAATATGATAGATCTATCCATCAGTGAGTCCATGGCACCACATTTTGCAAGTGTTTCGAGGGATCTTTTATTTAAATTGTTATGTTTGACACGCTCTATAAAGTCTTCTAAACTTTTGTATATACCATTTTTTTTCCTTTCTACCATAATCGCTTCGGCTATATCATGCCCCAAATTCTTGATAGTAAGGAGCCCAAAACGTATCTCTTCGATGCTCTTCTTCACTATTGTAAAGCTCGAATCTGAAAAGTTTACATCAGGTGGTAATATGGTGATGCCCATACGTTTACACTCAGAGACTATCTCATTGATTTTGTCTACATCCCCACTTTCATGAGTCATGATAGCTGTCATATATGCATAAGGAAAGTTGGCTTTCATATATGCCGTCTGGTATGCTACCCTACCGTAGCTAGCAGCATGAGCTTTATTAAATCCATATGCTGCGAATGGTTCGATTTGTGTCCATAGCTCTACCGCTTTTCCTTTACTCAGGCCATGCTCTAGGAAGCCTTTCATAAGCTTCTCTTTTTGCTCCTGCATTTCGGCTGGTATTTTTTTCCCCATTGCTTTACGCAGCTTGTCAGCCGCAAGCCACGAGTACCCAGCCAGATGTATGGCAGTCAGCATCACATCGTCTTGATACACTATCACTCCAAAAGACTGATCAAGTATAGGTTCGAGACGAGGATCAGTATATGCCACCAGCTTAGAATCATGTTTACGACGTATATACTCTGGTATCATTTCTAGTGGACCCGGACGATATAGTGCTACCATAGCATTGATATCGAATATCGTAGTAGGGCGTAGCTCTTTGAGGAATTTCGTCATGCCTCTACCATTAAGCTGAAACAGCCCCACAGTCTCACCACGAGCGAGCATGTCAAAGGTCTTTTGATCGGTTACCGGTATCTCTTCTATATCTATATCCATGTCATATTCTGCTTTTACTATATCGATCGCGGTGGCGAGTATAGATAGATTACGTATACCGAGAAAGTCGTATTTGAGCAGCCCTACATTGTCCTCACCGACAGCATTCATCTCATATTGAGTAATGATCTTTTCGCCCTTTGGATCCCATTGTATAGGTGCAAAGTCTGATACAGCAGTTGGCGCTATCACTGTACCAGCTGCATGCACAGACACATGTCTGACACAGCCTTCTAGCTTGCGACTCATATCTAGAATATGAGCTACATCCCTATCCTCTTCATAGGCCTTTTTTAGTTCGGGCACTTCTGCTAGGGCCATATCTATAGTAACAGGAAAGCCTTGTCTAGGTGGAGGTATCATACGCGAGATACGATCACCGACCATATACGGATATTTTAGTGCTCTCGCCACATCACGTACGGCACCACGGGCTAGCATAGCCCCAAAGGTCCCTATTTGAGCTACATTATCTTTACCATATTTTCTCCTTGTATAGTCTAGCACTTCATCTCGCCTGTCATCAGCATAGTCCATGTCTATGTCAGGAGCTGATGGGCGTTCACGGTTAAGGAATCTTTCAAATGGTAATTTATAAAAGAATGGATCACAATTAGTAATACGTAAAAGATAAGTCACCATAGAGCCTGCGACTGATCCTCTAATATTGGTCAAGATCTGATTTTCATGAGCAAAGCGTAGCAGATCATATACGACTAAGAAGTATATAGCAAAGCCTTTTTCTTTGATTACATCTAGTTCATACTTTACTCTTTCTAACAGCTTTTCATCTTCTACATTCATACCTCTATCCAATATACCTTTATATACCAGATCAGTAAGGTCCTCTTCTGGACTTTTGATAGTTTCAATCTTAGGGAAATACCATTTCCCTAAGATTAATTTTACATCACATTTGTCAGCGAGCTCACTACAATTTTTCAAAGCATCAGGATAATCTTTAAACCATTCTATTGCGGTAGCCGGCGAGATAAAGTGCAAATCATAAGGCTTGTATACAGTCTTGTACCTATCTTCACTATCAGCATTATTATGTATATTTGTCATCACACGATGAGCCTCTTTGTCATCTATTTTAATATACCGCGAATGCTGTGTCGCAACGAGCTTGTAATTACTTTGTATTTTATTTTTTATAAAAAGTTCAGATTTTTCATTATTAAAATTTAATTCTTCATTAGATATGATCTTGTTTAGATTATCATATCTTATTTCAAAATACATATCCTCTTTGTTTAAAAGGTGAAGAGTAGAGATGTGGTCTAATAGTATATCATTGTCACTTATGAGTATCACATTATCATTTAATAATGATAAATCATTATCATTTAAATGTGGCGTGACGAAATCATTCATTTGCGCTTTACTTACTAGTTTGAGTAACGTGCGATATCCGACTTCATTTTTAGCGTATATAGCTAGCAGATATTTGTGACCGTCATATAGTACATTGATCTCGGCAGCGAGTATAGGTTTGATGTCTTTCTTTTTGCATTCTTTGTAAAACTCTATAGCCCCATACATATTATCAGTATCAGTGATCGCCATAGCAGAATAGCCATATTCTATGGCTTTTTTGACCATTTCATCTATTTTGGGCAATGCCTCGAGCAGACTATAATGGCTGTGTGCTCGTAGTGGTATATACATGTCTACATTGTAGCATATTTTTAATAACATATTCTACTTATTTACTTTTGAAACAGTCTCACCAACTCATCTATGAAATGAACGACAAACACATAATACAGTATGTATTATGTGTTTGCTAAATCGGGTGGAC
>JAYTYR010000049.1:0-1044 GCA_043742265.1 bacterium
GGACGAGTACAAAAACTATATCCTCAAAACGGAGCTCTATGAAAAGTTTAACCTCAAAAATCCAGATATGAAATTCACCGCAGTCATAGGAAATCCTCCGTATCAAGAATCAGCAAAAGGTGATAGTTCAAGTGATGATCCAATCTACCATTTATTCATGGAACAAGCATACATATTAGCTGAAAAAGTTAGTCTAATAACACCTGCCCGCTTTCTCTTTAGCGCAGGAAAGACTCCGAAAATTTGGAATAATAAAATGCTTAACGATAAACACATAAAAGTTCTCAACTATGAACAAAAATCTTCAAAAGTATTTCCAAATACTGATATAAAATGAGGTGTAGCTATTACTTATCGTGATAGCACCCAGGATTTTGGTGCGATTAAAGCTTTTGTAAATTTTGAAGAGCTTGGAGTAATTCTTTCTAAAGTTGAAGCTGAAAGTACAAAATATTTGGAATCTATCGTTACAGGACGTAATATATATAGACTTACCAACGAGGCATTAAAAGACTTTCCGGAGTTGGAAAGTTTACAATCAAAAGGTCATAAAAATGATATAGGTTCTGGAGCATTCAAGATATTAAAAGATATTGTTTTCTTTGAAGTAAAACCAAGTGATACTTATGAATATGTTAGAGTCATAGGATTATTTAATAATCAGCGTATTTATCTCTGGATTCGAAAAAAATATCTGAGCAATCCTGAAAATTTTGAAAAATATAAAGTAATACTTCCAAAGGCTAATGGTAGTGGTACATTTGGTGAAACACTGAGTACTCCGTTTATTGGTGAGCCAATGGTTGGTTTTACAGATACATTCATTTCAATAGGTGCTTTTAATTCAAAATTTGAAGTGGAAGCTGCACTAAAATATGTGCTTTCTAAGTTTGCAAGGACTTTATTAGGCGTTTATAAAGTAACTCAAGTTAATGCTAAATTCACATGGACTAAAGTCCCTCTCCAATACTTCACTCCCGAGTCTGACATCGACTGGACACAGTCAGTCGCTGATATAGATAAACAACTCTATGCGAAGTATGG
>JAYTYR010000050.1:0-3632 GCA_043742265.1 bacterium
ACAAAAGCCCCGCTCGCGCGGGGCTTTTGTCGTGAGTATATACTGAATTTATGGTCTAATATAAATATGTATGCATATATAGACGAAAGTGGCGATAGATGACAGAAAAGAGTCTATTTCCATGCTAGCTTTTAATATGAAAATGTGATATTATATATAAACATTAATTAATTATAACATTTTATATATGGCAAGGGATTATCCACTAAGTAAAGTTAGAAATTTCGGGATTATAGCGCATATAGATGCAGGTAAAACTACCACGTCGGAGCGTGTGCTTTTCTATACTGGTGTGTCTCATAAAATTGGTGAAGTACATGAAGGTGCCACTGTGATGGACTGGATGGAGCAAGAAAAAGAGCGTGGTATCACCATCACGTCTGCTGCTACTACCTGTTTCTGGAGCCCTACATATAT
Source organism: bacterium (assembly GCA_043742265.1). Classification (GTDB taxonomy): domain Bacteria; phylum Patescibacteriota; class Minisyncoccia; order Phycocordibacterales; family UBA5272; genus JAMIGE01. The sequence goes on from JAYTYR010000050.1 coordinate 418, forward strand.
GACAAAGGGAGATGATAGCGAGAAATGCAGATTTAATCTCATTGATACTCCTGGGCACATTGACTTTACCATAGAGGTAAAGAGATCATTGCGTGTGCTTGACGGTGCTGTGGTAGTTTTCGATGGAGTTGCTGGAGTGGAGTCGCAAAGTGAAACTAATTGGAGATATGCGACCGAAGGTAATGTGCCACGTATTTGTTATATCAACAAGCTTGATCGTATGGGTGCCAACTTTGATAAAAGCTTTGAGTCTATCATTGATAGACTTTCCAAGAATGCGGTAAAGATGCAGATGCCTATCGGTAGCGAAGAAAATTTCGATGGTATCATCGATTTGCTTACTATGAAAGAAGTAAAGTTTGATGGTGAGAAAGGCAAAGACGTATCATTCCACGAAATTTCTCCTGAGCATTTAGAAGAAGCAAAGAAGAGGCGCACCGAGATGATGGAAAGGATAGTAGAGACGGACGAGACTATGATGACTGAATATCTAGATGGTAAAGAGTTCGCTCTGGCTGATCTCAAAACTCAGATCAGAAAGGCTACTATTGCAAATGATTTATACCCAGTATTTTGTGGATCTTCACTTAAAAATAGAGGAGTACAGCTAGTGCTAGACGCAGTAGTCGACTATTTGCCGTCTCCGCTCGATATACCTGCGCCAGTCGGTATAGATCCGGACACTGATGAGTCTATTGAGAGAGTGGTATCAGATACGGCACCACTCGCAGCATTAGCCTTTAAAGTAGCAGTAGACCCATTTGTGGGACAGCTGATATTTATACGTGTGTACTCTGGCACACTCACTGCTGGATCTTATGTATACAACTCCACCAAAGGTAATAAAGAGCGTATCAGTCGTATAGTGCGTATGCATGCTAATGAGCGCGAAGAGGTGAAGGAGGTATATGCTGGTGAGATAGCTGCTGTGGTCGGGCTAAAGGATACCACTACGTCTGATACTCTCTGTGATGAAGCGCACCCCATCATATTAGATCGTATCATCGTGCCAGAGCCAGTGATATCTATGCGTATAGAGCCAAAAACAAAACCAGACCAAGAGAAAATGGGCATAGCCCTCTCTAGACTAGCAGGTGAAGACCCGACTTTCCGTGTATTCACTGATGCTGAGACCAATGAGATTATAATCGCGGGTATGGGTGAGCTACATCTGGATATTATAGTAGACCGTATGAAAAGAGAATTCAATGTAGAGTGCTCTACCGGCAAGCCACAAGTGGCCTATCGTGAGACTATACTAGGTTCGGCGGAAGCAGAAGGTAAATATGTAAAGCAGTCTGGTGGGCGTGGTCAATACGGACATGTGAGGATAAGGATCAAGCCTATAGATTACAGTATATTGGACGAAGACTTGCCAAAGAATGTAAAGAGATATGATCATTTCGAATTCATCGATGCAGTGAAGGGTGGAGTAGTGCCACATGAGTTCATCCCCGCAGTAGAAAAAGGTTTAAAGGAGTCTATGGATCGTGGTATACTGGCTGGATTTAAAATGGTGGATATATCTTGTGAGCTATATGATGGATCATCTCATGATGTGGACTCATCTGAAATCGCTTTTAAAATAGCAGCAAGTATGGCGCTCAGCGAGGCAGTAAGTAAAGCTAAGGCGGTAATATTAGAGCCGATAATGAAAGTAGAAGTAGTAACTCCAGAGAAATTCTATGGAGATGTGACCGGCAATCTATCCTCCAAGCGTGGGTCCATCGAGGGCATGAGCGAGCGTGGACTAGATAAAGTCGTAAAAGCAATGGTGCCATTGTCAGAGATGTTTGGCTATGCTACATCACTACGGTCTATGACCGAAGGGCGTGCTAATTTCACCATGGAATTTGGTAAATACGATGTAGTACCTAATAATATAGCCAAAGAGATAGTGGAGAGCAGAAAGAAATAAATATAAATATTAGGCTAGTAATACTAGTCTGCGGGTATAAATAGTTTTATCCACACAAAACAAGTGCGACCCTACGGGTCGCACTTGTTTTGTGTTATAATTAAGTAATGAAAATAAAATTAAAATTTTGGGAAAAAGATATAGAGGAGACAGTCACTGCAGATGGTTTTGTAAAAGATGAGAGAATAGAAGTAAAGACCACTTCCAAGCTTGGTTACTTTTTCTTGATTATTATGGTGATTACAGGTATTAGTTTTGGTCAGATGCTTTTAGATGGCATTAAAAATAGCTTTCCAAAGCCAGAAAGCTTGAGCTATTGTTATGATCATTATTCTGTTAGACTAGTAGTAAATAAAAATAATTATCAAAGTTCATATAATTATTATGACGATTATAATGGTAGTAATGATAGTCGATGTAATCGTATTTCTAAAATAGAGAATAGTGTTGGTATGACTGAGATATACAAAGAGTTAAAAGTGAAAGACGAAATTAGAAAAGAATTAGCTACAGAGATAAATAATATAGATAAAGTTATAAATGATAAAAAGCAAAAGTCTTATACTAATCAAAATAATTATAATACCTCTTTATTAGAGGACATTGCCAAAACTACTAATGATGTATATAGTCCTAATAAAATAGCAAATACGCTTAATAGTGATAATAAAAATATAAAAGAATTAGAATTAAATATAGCAGACCTTAAAGATAAATATAACAAGGCTGACCAAGATCTAACTGACGCTGTCATGAGCCATAAAACCGCTTTTGATAATGTGCAAAGCGCATATACACATGCAGTAAATGTGTATATGTTTGAGCAGTTTTTAGTCGCTCTCATTTTGATACTACCACTATTTTTAATAGTTTGGAAAATGTATCATAGGTCAAAGAATATCGGCTCACAATTTGCTATCATCTGGGGTGGAGCAGTCGCGGTCACTAGTTTACTGATGACACAATTACTCCTGGCCTTTATCTATGAAGTCATACCTCGTAAGCTCATAACAGCATTATTTGCCTTGTTTACCGGCATAGAGTTTATACTTTATTGGCTGGGATTTATTTTGATTCCTGGTTTCTTTGGATTATTAATATATATAATACAAAAGAAATACTATAACAAAGAAGCGGTAACTATGAGATCTGTCAAGGCAGGTATATGTCCAGCTTGCGAGATGAAAATACATAGGTCTATGAATAATTGTCCAATATGTAGCTTCAAACTCAGAGACACTTGTATATCATGTAAATATTCGACTAGTATAATAGGTAAATATTGTGAGAACTGTGG
>JAYTYR010000051.1:0-1656 GCA_043742265.1 bacterium
GGGAGGGGAGGGGAAGGTAGCAAATATCACCATGAATGCTATTAGAGGAGCAGAGTTTGAGAAGTCAGTGTTGGCAATGAATGGGTTTGTGAAGAATACAGAGGTGGTACAGTCCACAAAAGAGTTGGGTGCAAGGATACCAGATATACTTGATCATGGATTAAGAATGATAGGTGAAATTAAAAATGTAAACTATCAAAGTTTGACCCCACAAATGAGGACATTTATAGGATATGGGGAAGAAATGGGATATAATTTTATACTTCACATGAGAAATGGTGGCAGAGCTTCAGGCCCTCTTCTAGAAGAAATAGAAAGAATTGGTGGATCAATTAAATACTATTAAACACATGAAAGAAGAACTTAAAAGTATACATTTTATATTAGCTAAAAAACAACAAGTAAAAGATTTTAGCAATGAATATAAAGATCTTGAATTAAAATTATTACGTGAATATGATAATTTAGAGCTTAGCTATAAGGTTGGTGCTTTAGTTTTTGCGGGAGTACCAAAATGGTATGAGATAATTGATCCAATTCTGTCACTGGCTAATTCTATGATAGCTAGCTGTGGACTAGATAATCCTAACATAAACAATGAAGAGGTTACGGGAAGTTCTAGGATAATGACAATTGGATCATCACTTAGTAAGATCGGTTTTCCACCTGAAAGACTTGAAGAATATTCACAAAGAATACATAAAGAAATAGTTCAGAAAACAAATGATAATCCAATATGTCTAACCTTTTTAGAAGCTTTATCAAAACAAAAAGATGAAAGGACTCATAAAATATTGCAAGGGTATCTAAGAAATCATAAAAATTATTTTTATGAGACTTTCCAAGCATTAATCAATTATGCAGACATAGAAGACCTAAAAATTATAGAGCCATATCTGACAGGTTCACATGTGGATATAAAAACACATAGCAGGAGTGGAGATAAGGAGCTGAATAAGACTGCACAAAGTGCATATAATAAAATAAAGAAGTCCATAGAGAAAAGCAGTAAATCATTAAAAATATAAAAGATTAAATTATACTGTGGTATAATCTTATATATGTACAACTCTATAAAAGATTTTTTCGGTTGGATAAAAAAGAAAGAATCTATTAATATAAAGAATCATAAGCCACCAATGGTTAGTGAAGGTGATATATGGTGGTGTAGAGTAGGATTAAATATAGGTACAGAAATTTATGGAAAAAGTAATAAATACTCTAGACCAGGTATAATATATAAAAAACTTTCACATAGTTTTTATCTCGTAATACCTACTACCTCAAAAAATAAAGAAGGAAGTTGGTATTGTAATTTTAATTTTAAAGAACAAAATATAACAGCTTGCTTACACCAAATAAGAGTATGTAGATTACAGAAGATTATATAATGATTTAGGAAAAATGAGCAGTAAAGATTTTTCTGAAGTTAAAAAACAATTTTTAAATTTATATAAATAAATATGCCACTATTTGCATAGTGGTCGCCGCTATTGCGGAATGTATATATATTACAGCTAATATTATACTTTTGTCAAATTTAATTCCCCGCACCCCACCTCTTCATCAAGTCCAGCTACTAGTACTCTCACCTACGTCCACACCTCCTACCTAGGTACCCCCACCTTGGAGACAGACACAAAAGGTGATATAGTA
>JAYTYR010000052.1:0-14598 GCA_043742265.1 bacterium
TCTGGTACTCCGATGATGACAGGCATGCATGAAGGCATGATGAGCTCTGGCACTCCGATGAATGTATCAAAGAAAGAAATAGGAGACAGAATGATGAATAAATGTATTTCTTTGGATGCTAATATATCTTTTGGCGACGGTAGGAAGAGCGGCAGAGAAAATATGATAAAAAATCTACAATCTGGTCTGATAGATAGTGGGTATATGTCTGGTAGTAGTACTGGGTATTTTGGTAGCTCTACACGTGATGCCATAAAGAAGTATCAGAAAGATATGGGGTTACCTACTACTGGGTATATTGGTGCGATGACTAGGAATAAGATGAAGAAAGGCTGCACTCCTATGCCGCTACCTGTTGCTAGTACTACAGCTCCTGCGATATAAATAGAATAAAAGTATTGTTTATAACATGATACTACACAAATAAAACCAAGAGCGACCCCGCAGGGGTCGCTCTTGGTTTCTAAAGTATAATGCTTGCATTTTGTTTTAATTTATAGTATACTTAGATGACTTTAAAAAAATATGAAGGTTAGATCATCAATCAAGAAAATCTGCACGAATTGCCAAATCGTTAAAAGACGAGGAGTGTTGCGTGTAGTGTGTGTCAACCCTAAATGTAAACAGAAGCAAGGTTAATACTAAATAAATATAAAACTAAGATTAACAATAATAGTTTTAAAATAAAATCTAAATTATATGCGCATATCAGGTATAGCACTCCCAGAAAACAAAAGAATGGAAATTGCACTCACATCAGTGTATGGTATAGGACGCCCTCGTGCTCGTGAGATATTACAGACAACAGGTATAGACTTCGGCAAGCGTACTACAGATCTGTCGGCTGATGATGAAAGTAACATACGTAAAGAAATAGAAAAAATATCAGTAGAAGGAGATCTCAAACGTGATATACAGATGAATATCAAAAGACTCAAAGATATAAAATCTTATCGTGGCATACGTCATCTACGACATATGCCTGCTCGTGGCCAAAGGACTAAAACTAATAGCCGTACTGTGCGTGGTAATGTACGTCGCACTATGGGTAGTGGTAGACGTAAGGAATCCAAGACTTAAAAATTTATAAATATATATGGGAAAAAGGAAAATCTTAAAAAAGAATAGCAGCGGTGTAGATAGCGGCCTTAAAGCTCGTTCTTTATCAAAAGGTCTCAAGAAAAAAGTAACTGAAGGTAAATTATATGTAGAGTCCACATATAACAACACTAAACTTAGCCTTACAGACAAAGGTGGTAATGTATTAGCTTGGTCATCGTCCGGAGCTCTCGGTTTTAAAGGGGCTAAAAAGGGCACACCATTTGCGGCTACGAAAATCGGTGAGCTATTAGGAGAAAAAGCTGAGCAAGCTGGCATCAAAACTTTGGATGTGATAGTAAAAGGTGTAGGGTCAGGTCGTGAGTCGGCCGTGCGTGCGATGATGGCCTTTAATATAGAGATATTATCAATAGTAGATAAAACTCCAGTGCCACATAATGGACCAAAGCCTCGCAAGCCTAGGCACGTCTAATAATTAATAAAAATATATGTCAGAAGCAATTTGTAAAAAGTGTAGAAGAGCGGGCGAAAAACTTTTCCTAAAAGGAGATAAATGTTTTACGCCTAAGTGTAGCTTTGTCTTGCGACCATTCGCGCCAGGCAAGCTAGATAGTGAGCGTAAACATAGATCTCAAGTTACAGAGTACGGTTATCAGCTGAAAGAGAAACAAAAAGTTAAAAATAGTTATGGTGTGAGTGAGAGTCAGTTTGCATCATATGCCAAGACAGCGATAATAACTGCTACTAAAGCAAAAGATATGTCTCAACCTTTAGCGCTGATACAGTCGTTAGAGACCAGATTGGACAATGTGATCTATCGTATGGGTCTAGCCAACTCGCGTGCATTGTCTAGACAAATAGTTAATCACGGGCATATACGTGTCAATGCTAAACGCATGAGTATACCATCATATGCAGTCAAAATTGGCGACATCATAACTGTCCGTGAGGGCAGCAAGGTGTCTGTATTGTTTACTCTAAACTTGGAAAACAAAAAAGATCATAAAAGTCCATCTTGGATGAAGTCTGATTTGACCAAACTGACAGCTGAGATACTGTCAATGCCAAAAGAAGTAACAGAGACTTTAGATTTAACTAAAGTGTTTGAGTTCTACTCACGCTAATCACTTATTGTCGACATCTGTCGACGTCCCTATTGCATTTATATTAAAAATAGTGTATTATAGGCTAATTATTATTGATCAATTATATATCCCTACATGTCTTCATATTCAATACTTTTACCAAGCAAGCCAAAGATAGTCCGTGAGGATAGTAGCCATGGCGTGTATACTATAGAAGGTTTATACCCTGGCTATGGTCATACTTTGGGCAATTCATTACGCAGAATCATACTTTCGTCAGTGCCAGGAGCAGCAATCACATCTTTATCTATCAATGGTATCAAGCATGAATTTTCAACCATAGAAGGTGTCAAAGAAGATGTAATCTCGATTATACTTAATCTCAAGAAAATTAAATTTTCTACTACTTCTGATGAGCCTGTACAAGCAACTTTGAAATATAAAGGTATAGGTCTTGTTACTGCCAAAGATATAAACTTGCCCTCTCAATTAGAGATTGCCAACCCTGATCAATACATATGTGAAGTTACAGCCAAGACTACAGAGCTATTAATAGAGGTCACAGTAGAGAAGGGCTTGGGCTTTGTCGCTCGTGAAAATCTAAAGAAAGACAAAGCAGATGTAGGTACTATATTCCTTGACGCTTCATTTACTCCTGTGCGGCGTGCATCTTATGAAGTAGAAAATATGCGTGTGGGGGATAGGACTGATCATAACAGATTGATAGTAGCGATAGAGACTGATGGCACTGTATCTCCACGCACTGTGCTAGAGCATTCTATAGAGACCATGATCAAACAGTTACAAGCTGTAGTAGGATTTAGAGATCAGGGACAGATAGAGAGTGAGATAAAAGACGAATCAGCTAATTAATATAAATATATGATGCATCACAAGAATTTCCGTAAATTCGGTAGAGAAAAAAACCAAAGAAAAGCTTTTATTAAAGGATTGGCTAGCTCGCTCATTATACATGGTCGTATGCAAACTACTATAGCTCGCGCCAAAGAGGTGAGGCCTTATGTAGAAAAGCTAATTACCAAAGCTAAAGAAGACACGGTCGCCAAGAGAAGGGATGTAGCCGCTAAATTCTATAATCATGATTTGGAGACCAGCAAGCTTTTCAATGAGCTTGCACCCAAATACAAAAATGTACCTGGTGGTTACACTAGGATTATCAGACTGAGTCGCAGGCTAGGTGACGGTGCTGAGATGGCCATAATAGAATTTGTATAAATATATGAAATACACAATAGACGCAAAAGGAAAGACATTGGGCAGATTAGCCTCTGAAGTAGCAGCTCTACTAAATGGTAAAAGCCTAGTAAGCTTTGCTCGTAATCGTGTACCAGAGGTTACCGTAGAGATAAACAATGCTAATGCCATAGAGATAACTGGGAAGAAAATGCAAGTAAGTGTACACAAGCACTTTTCTGGGTATCCAGGAGGTCTACGTGAGACGCCTCTTAACAAGGTGGTAGAAAAGCATGGCTTTGCCAAGCTTATTACTCATGCTGTCAACGGTATGCTACCCAAGAACAAATTACAAGGAGAGAAAATGAAGAATTTAGTAATCAACGATTAATAATTATATGGATAAAACAAGATATATAGAAGGAATAGGTCGTAGGAAAAGCTCAGTCGCTCGTGTGCGTATCACAGAGGGAGGTAAAGGTACATTCACAGTGAATGATAAAGATATCAAAGACTATTTTCAAACTAGTGAGATGATAGCGGTAGCGAGTGAAGCATTACCGAAAAGCGGAGTCAAATCAGAGTTCACTGTATCAGTACATGTAAGTGGTAGTGGTATACATTCACAAAGTGAAGCCGTGCGTCATGGTCTCGCGAGAGCTATAGAGATGCATGATGCGGAGCTACGTGGCACTTTGAAAAAACTAGGCTTCCTCAAGCGTGATGGCAGAAGTAAAGAAAGAAAGAAGTTTGGACTAAAGAAAGCTCGTAAAGCCCCAACTTGGAGCAAGCGCTAATTTAAATTAAAATACCTAATATCCCCTTATAAATAAGGGGATATTAGGTATTGACAAAAGTGATATATATACTTATACCAGGTCTATGAGAATTGTCTCATAGAATCAGAAACACAACAGCCTATGGCCAGAGGAGATGGAGATGTCTGAGTATAGAAGAATTGAGGTTGTCCAACCCTGGATGACTACCCAATCCAAACGGCTTGATCGCTTGGCATGCATGGTAGCAATGATACTAAATGCCCCCGATGGAAAATTTTATGTTTTTCATGAGCACATAGACTGGTACAACAAAGCCCACGTCCAGGACGACTACCGGCAGGCAAGCTTCACAGAAGATTTTGCCATATATTCTTATTACTGGTTTTTAAAAGGAGAGACCGATGAAGGTGAGGTCAAATTTTACCTAACTGTCGGAGACTTGAGTCTGCTGGCAAGTTTGGTACCTGAGTTCCCTAACAGAGTTGAGCAATATCTGACACTTTTGGAGATAAAATGATTACCAGCTAAACATTTGATTGGGCTAGGCTACCTCCGCAAGCGGATATGCTGGCTGGTTTAGTCGCACTGATTGAGCTGACTCCTAAGGGTCGCCTCTTTTTCTCCAAAGAGTTCTTGCCCAGCTTTAATACGTTCGGCAATCTGACCAGGGTGAGGCAAGGACTCTCAGGTTTTGATGAATGTGTCGAGCGATACAAGGCAGTGTTCCAGGATGCTGTCATTGGGATTGATGACAGGTCGGTGTCGTGACCAAAGATTTACAATCTGTCTTCAGTTGACGCCCGCCACTGGCAGCAAGCGAGATTACTCGCTGCTGTACGGGCGGGTTTTCTTATACTTTGTTAAATCCAGGTATGCTTGAACTTTTCTCTTTTTTATGATATAAAATATAGATGCAAGAAAATGAAGAAAAAGAAGAAATTTTAAAAGAGGATACAGAAAATATTCTAAATAATGAAAACATAGATGAAAGCCCAATAGAAGAGTTCGTGGATGTGGACGCTGACGGAGAAGAGCTGATGGGGGCATCTGTTGGCGTCAATACTATCAAGAAATTACGTGAAAAAGTAAAGACTTTAGAATATGAGAAGGCGGAGTATATGCTAAATTGGCAACGTGCGCTCGCTGATTATAAAAATAGAGAAAAACAAATCACTGAAGAGAAAAAAGAGTGGGGGGCATATGCAGTAAAAAGATATACAGAAGATTTATTAATAGTTATGGATACTTATGATGCAGCAAAAAGTAACAAAGAAGCGTGGGAGATGGTAGATACCAATTGGCGATCTGGTATAGAATATATATTTAATACATTTGAAAATAAATTAGCTGAGCAAGGCTTTGAGAAGTTCGGTGCTGTGGGCGAAGAATATAGTCCAGAGCTTCATGAGGCTTTAGGAGTTTTAGAAGCAAAGACAGATGAAGATAAAATAAAAAATCAAAACAAAATAGCACAGATTATAATGTCTGGATATATGTACAAAGCTGTACTTTTCCGTGCTGCCAAGGTAAAAGTGTGGGGGTAGAAAGTGTGCTGAATAAAATAAAAGAGCCGAGTCCTAGGACTCGGCTTTGTATTGGTGCCTAACTAGAGATCAGCTACGCGCTATGGTGGACGCGTGTCACCGCACCGGGTGACGAGTTACCTCGTAGGGGCATGGATGTGCACCGTGACTCTGATCTCCGGACATGCGACTTGACTTGTAAGCAATACAGCCGTAGCTGTACCAGATTTAGGCCTTAAGACTTTTGGTCCTCAGGCCCCAGACTCTTCTAGATCTGTATTCTTGTGGCTACCTTGCTCATTTGTCAGTCTCGCATGTTTTGATGTCGTGCGTCCGCCAGCTTTACGGATTGCTACGTCTGCCCCTTCCATCAGGACTTCAGAAGCTCGCATCAGTGTATAATCATCTCCTATGTCAGGCATAATCATTATATCATTTTTTTATCTTAAAGCAATATCATGGTGCGTGTCGCAGGTAAGCTTGTAACAAAATATGATTTGTGGTACAAATAAGATATGATAAAAGTTACACAAAATACTCAGAAAAACATAAGTAAAAGTACAACCAGAAAACATAATAATTTTTGGCTAGAGTTAGCTATAAAACAGCAAGATATCTTACATGAAAAAAATAGAACATAAAATAAACAAGGGTGACATTTTTGTTTTGAATAATTTAGGTGCTTATGGGCATGAACAAAAAGGCGCAAGGCCGCATGTTATAGTAACTCAAATTACTGGTGAGACTGTGACAATAGCACCCTTTACAACCTCAACAAAAATTAAGAAGTATTCTGTAAAAATATCTCCAGACGAAGTTAACCATCTGACTTCGATCTCCTATGTTCTAATATCACAGGCATTTGCATCTGATATATCGCTACTCAGCGATAGAATAGGGTCACTAAAAAAGGAAGACATGCTCAGGATTCAGCTAGAGTATGTAAAATACGTCACAGATTAGGCTTGCATCAAAACATTATTTGTGGTACAAATAGTATACAAAGATAGATACTTGTTTAGATAACTATGCAAATCATAATAAAAAAAAATTTTTAATATTAGTAGAAATCTCTGAAAATATATACAGAGCTTTTTTAGTGGTAGTTAATTTTATATTTGAATATGTAGAAAATAGTGTACAAAAATGTGAAGATATTTTTGAAAAAGCAAAAGAAAATGCTGTAACTTTTTATGGAGATGTAGTAAATGGTGCACGAAGATTTTTATATAGTATTTTTAACATAAGGAAAATAGAACTTATAAAAATTAAGAATAGTTATAATGTTAAAAATAATTTCGTATTTATAACTAAAAATAGCGATAGAGTTAGATACGCTAATCTATTAGCTCCGCCAAATATTTTTTAAATATAAATTAATAACTTTTATAATAATTAAAACAAATATATGTCAAAAATAATAGGAATAGACTTGGGGACTACCAATAGTGCTGTCGCTATCATAGAGGGTGGCGTGCCTAAAATAATTGAGAATCTGGAAGGAGCTCGCACTACCCCATCGGTAGTAAATGTGTCTAAAAGTGGAGATCGTACAGTAGGTGCTGTAGCCAAGAGGCAAGCAGTGATGAATCCAAAGGATACTATATACGGAGTGAAGCGCTATATGGGGCATAATTTCAAGGATAAAGAGGTATCTGACGACATAGGTCGTGTGACATACGGAGTAAAAGAAGGACCAAATGGTAGTACATTAATAACTTTGGGTGGCAAAGATATGCGACCAGAAGAGATATCGGCAATGATATTACAAAAAATAAAGTCTGATGTAGAGGCCAAACTTGGAGAGAAAGTGACAGAAGCCGTAATCACTGTGCCAGCATACTTTAATGATACACAGAGGCAAGCCACCAAGGATGCTGGAGCTATAGCAGGTCTCGACGTAAAGCGTATTATCAATGAGCCCACAGCAGCAGCTCTCGCTTATGGATTGGATAAAAAGAAAGATGCAAAGCTAGCAGTGTATGACTTTGGTGGCGGTACATTTGATATATCTATACTCGAAGTAATGGATATGGGCGAAGGTGAAAATGTGATACAGGTCAAGTCTACAGGTGGCGATTCTCATCTAGGAGGTCGTGATATAGATCAAGAAATAGTAAGCTTCCTTAAAAACAAATTTAAAGCGGAGACTGGCATAGATCTGTCTTCTGATACGCTCGCTATGCAAAGACTGGATGAAGCGGCTGAGAAAGCCAAACATGAGCTATCTAGTCAGGTAGAAAGCAAAATATTCTTGCCTTATATATCGGTAGGCACTGAAGGACCCAAAAATCTAGATGTCAGTATGACTAGGGCAGAACTTGAGAACATAGCCAGACCATTTGTAGAGAGATCAATCAAGATTACTGAGCAGACACTCAAGGACTCTGGCTTTAACAAGGCTGATATAAATGAAATAATAATGGTGGGTGGTCAGACACGTATGCCGATGATACTCGAGGCAGTCAAAAAGCTTTTTGATAAAGAGCCTAATAGATCGGTCAACCCTGACGAGGTAGTAGCCCTAGGTGCTGCAGTACAGGCTGGAGTATTACAAGGTGATATAAAAGGTATACAGTTACTAGACGTGATACCACTATCGCTAGGTATAGAGACTATGGGAGGAGTATTTACTAAATTAGCAGAGAAAAATACTACGATACCAACACAGCGATCACAAGTATTCTCAACTGCGGCAGATAATCAAACAAGTGTAGAAATACATATTGCTCAAGGTGAGAGACCAATGGCGACAGATAATAAGTCACTGGGTCGCTTTATATTGGACGGTATACCACCGTCTCCTCGTGGAGTACCACAAGTAGAGGTGACCTTCGATCTGGACGCTAATGGTATATTAAATGTCAAAGCCAAAGATAAAACTAGTGGTAAAGAGCAATCAATAAGAATAGAAGCAAGCTCAGGTCTAACCGATGAAGAAATCAAACGCATGCAGTCAGAGGCTGAAACTAATGCTGATGCAGATAAAATAAAAATGGAAATAGCAGAAGCTAAAAATCAAGCACACACACTGATATCTACAGCGGAGAAAGCCATCAAAGACGCTGAAGGTAAAATACCAGATGAAATAAAAAATGAAATAATAGAAAAGACTAATGATCTGCGCACTAAAGCAAATGGTGATGATAAAGCGAGCATCTCTATAGCTAGCGAAGCTCTAAACACTGCAATGATGAAAATAGGTGAGCATATGAAAACTGCCAATGACAGCTCTTCAGAAAATACTACTAACGATAACAAAGAAGATACAGGCTCTAGTAAATAAATTAAAAATGTGCTATAAATATAGCATACATATATATATGTCAAAGAAAGATTATTATGCAATATTGGGCGTAGATAAAAAGGCAAATTCTGATGAGATAAAGAAAGCCTTTTTCAAAATAGCAGCCAAGCATCATCCAGATAAAAAAGATGGCAATGAAGCTAAATTTAAAGAAGCTTCTGAGGCATATGGTACTCTTTCTGACGAAAAGAAGAGACGTGAATATGATATGTATGGACAGACCTTTGCTGGAGCTGGTGCTCAACATCAAAATAAAACTAGCGGATTTGGTGGATTTTCTGGTTTTGAAGGTTTTGATATGAGCGGCTTTCAAAATGTAGAATTTGACTTTGGAGATATGGGTGACATGTTTGGCAATATGTGGGGAGGAGGCTTTGATACAAGAAAAGAGAAAAGAGGTAGAGATATATCGATAGAAATAGAAGCCAGCTTTAAAGAAAGTATATTTGGCACTGAGCGTAATGTGCTACTTTCTAAAGTGTCTAAATGTAAAACTTGTAATGGGGGAGGTGGTGACATAGCCAAAGGTAAAACTACATGTAAAGCTTGTAACGGTGTCGGTCGCCTCACAGAAGCCAAGAGGACTATTATGGGCGTGTTCCAAACGGTGCGAGAGTGTGACCATTGTGATGGTACAGGTCAAGCCTACAAAGAAAAATGTAATACTTGTCATGGTCAAGGTACTGCTACTTTACGTGAAGAGATAAAAGTCGTAATACCTGCTGGTATGCAAAATGGTGAGATGATACGTATGAGCCAAATGGGAGAAGCGGTACGCGGCGGAGTCTCAGGAGATCTATATGTAAAAGTAAGAATATCCACAGATAAAAGTTGGACAAGAGAAAACAATGATCTAAGTATCAAACACGATATCAAACTCACTGATGCTATATTAGGTGCTGAGCATCTAATAGTAGCTCTCGATGGAGAAGTAACTATCACTGTACCCCCAGGGTCTAATACAGGAGATATACTGAGAGTTAAAGGTCGAGGAGTACCTCATAATATGGGGCGTAATCGTGGCGATATATTAGTAAAGCTGAGTGTGATGCTACCAAAAAAGCTAGATAAAGAGATGAAAAAAATTATCGAAAGCTTGAGAGACATAGGATTATAAAATAAAAAATATAGTATTATAAAGTTATCAACATAAGAAAGACCGACAGCGTAGCTGTCGGTCTTTCTTATGTTATAATATTAAATATGTTAGATATAAGAAAATTAGCAGGGATAATAGCCACCCAAACCCAGTCTATAGTGCCCAGTTTTCCTAGCGCGTCTACCAATAAATACCGTTTTCAACAGCCTTTGCTTTTCCAGAGGGGTTTAGTCAAGTCTGTGCCTTTTGTCTATACAAATCATTTGAATAAGCAAGTTACCGTGAGATCAGATAGATTTTATTTTGATGGTAGCTCTTATGGATCCTATGTTTACGGACCTACAGGTAGTCTCATATGTCCTTGTAGTAGCTGGCCATGGAAGAATCCAGTGACTGGAGACTATGTAGATGCTAATGGCACACAGCAGGGGGCTGTACCTTTCGCTACTAGTAGTGTATTAGTTGGCGGTAGTCCGGCTGGAGTTTTACAAATAGATATCACATCAGCCATTACTTATATCAACGCAAAGCCTCAATGGTGTGCCCTCTTACTTAAAACGACAGGTAATGCCGATATGGCTATGGTCGGTACACTCAACACACTCGGAGATATTCAGTCTACTGTGACTATTACTTTCCTTGACAATAGCACAGAGACACTGATCGCCTGGGTGACAGCATCACTGCGAGCTTCTACTTCATACACTGATGCTATGGATGACTATATGGGTATTAATACTGGTGTGATAGAATTTCATCGACCGACTAATCAGACCAGACCGATACTGTCGGCCAAGCTTAACTTGAGCCATACCACTGTACATAGTAGTCAAAGTGGAGGTTTACAGGTACAGGTATTCGTTGTTTCTCCTATATTACCTAGTCTCACACCTGTACCTGGTATAGCGGCAGCTTATACATTGGATCAAGGTATAGCAGTCAATCCAAATGTAATAGTAACCCAACAGTATACATCAGATAAACTGTTGACTGATGTGCTGGATCAGTATAGAAGTGGTAACACTAGTTTGGGCTTTATACCTGGTAATGGTTATGCTTATGCGAACCATGCAGAGTTTGGCTTTGACCCCACTCTATGGGGCACTCCTGGAGTAGGACATTTGAGTGCTGTAGCCATGCCCACGCCAGCGCAGCTTAATAATTTGTTACCCCGTCGTGAATTTGGTAAGTTTGTAGGATATACTTATCCAGATAGGATAAGGGTAGTTAATGGCAGTGATGCACTTGCTGCCTCACGAGGATTCGTCCCACTCGCACCCGGGAGGACCGCTTTAGAAATATTACATCTTAGTTCTAATATTAAACATGGCCAATGCTGGTTTGACTCGGCGTATAATGGTGGTTCTGATTTAGATCTTTGGTTTGACAGGTCTCGTATTGGGCAAGTTTCTGAAGTTTTTGTACGTTATTATGTGATGTTGGGATCTGGATGGGATGCTAACACCGATGATTTTGGTCTTTATTTTAATGCCCCCTTTACTGCGGTAGGTAAGTATCCAGAGGAGAGTGCCCTTGATCCACAAGCTCTCGGTTATAGGCAGGCAGATAGGAGTGGTAAATTCTTTGGAGGTGCTCAGCAACAGGCAGGCGGTGTATTCCAAGGATATAAATACAAAACTAGACAACGACCAGATGGCACACCTGATGATACCAGAGAGCTCAAGTGGGGTGGTGGTGGTTATGGTGTAACATCAGGTATTTTTGGTTATCAGGGCCGTTATCAATTTAAACAAGGTGTTTTCTGGGACACCTTACCAGGGCCTGCTGTGGGTGGGGCTGTCATTGGTATGGAGTTGTATGATTTTGGGTCAAATGATGGATCAATCCCATCCCAAACCGGTATAAGTAATTGGGACGGCTTACAAGCAGCCTCTGGTCAAAATGGCGGTATAGGTTTTTTAAAGCCATTCAAATGGTATTGTCTCGAAATGAGATGGAAATTAAATACAATAGTACCATATGTGTTGCCTCCAAGAGGCAAAGATTTTCGTGAGGGTGGCTTCTTGGTAGATGGTGTGCTCGAATTCTTTGTCGACGGTATCAAAGCATCAACTACACCACTATTTGCCACACGCAGCTCACTCATGCTGGACTGGGCTTTACAAGTATCTTCTGGCTATCCATTTGATACAGAACCTGGGTCACCTACATATTTGCGACCGATTACCAATGTCACTGATACAGCAAATTACATGGGCTTTGCTTCATTTATTGGTGCTCCTTATTATGGTGGTCGTAGTCCTTGCAAACGAGATCTCTGTACCTATTTTGATGGTATCGTAGTGTCTACCAGCTATGTAGGACCTATGGGTGGACTTTCTAGAGAAAATGGTGGCCTGGGTGTTGCTGCTGTCGTCGCCCCACCTGTCATCGTGCCACCACAAACTGGCCCAGCATGGGCCAACAGCCTTGTAAACAATGTATGGAGTCTTTTGCCTAATACAGCACTTATGGACTGGATCAACACACCTGCAGGGGTACCAGACTTGGGGTACGTGGGTAATTGGTGGCAGACAGCGATTGTGAATGAGTATAGCTCTCCTGCCTTTGATGAATCTGGCCATATAGCTTATTGCTTGGGTGGAGGACATAGTGCTGGATCGTTTAATGGCATAGTTGCTTTTAATCAAACTAGCTTGACTTGGAGTGAGGCAGTGTATGCTACTCCACCCTCAAAATATCCTCCGACTATTAATACGACCGCGACTATGCTTGGGCCTATAGTATATCCATCTGGTGCATATGACGGTAACGTTGTAAAATATTTTGTTTATTTAGATGCCACCACTTTAACAAATCCTCTAGACTCTCGGTATATCGCTCCCTATAGAGCCCCTATGCCCTTTCATGCTTATGGAGCTCTGACTTATTGGGTAAATCCATCAGGAGTGCCAATGGTATCTTCTGATTATGTAGCTGTATCAGATGCCAATATCAATACCAAAAATTGGGCCTATGCGTCATCTGATGTACTGGCTATACAGCTAAATGCTCTAGGTCTAGGCTTTAAACAAATGCAACAAGGCACAAAGGCACATCATGACACTACGACTGGGCACAGGTTCACTACTTGCACAGCTGGTGATGATGGTCTGAGTGTACGTCATCATATATTAGAAATTGATCCAGTTACCCATACTATTTTAGGGGCTTATCCTACCAATGCTGCGATTAACAGTAACTCTTCTCTTTGCGCAAAAGACAGAAAGTTGTGGGTTTTTCAAAATCAAAATACAGCAGGGACTTATACTTCCATGGCTTGCTTTACTTTCGATATGGACACACATGCTATTGCCTATTACTCCATAGTTGGGGACACTATCTCATTTATTAATGATGGATCATATTCTCAAGAGTCAGTGCCTTGTGCTGATGGCAATGGTAGTATTATTTATAGATGGAATTATGGTCCAGATCCCAATGCTATGTTTGAGCTCAATACAGTACCTATAAGTGGTGCTGGCACGTTCAGTAGTCCTTATGTTATCAATCAAACAAAACGTGCTCTTTCTGGGATGTCTGGACGTATTTCTTATCAGTACAAACTTCACTATTCCAAAACTTGGAATTTGTTTATGGTTCAGACAAGCCCACACGTCGGTTGGCATGCATTAAGGCTCTCTTAGATATTCAAGTGTATAATATCCTTTTTAAAAAGTTATTAACATTTATATTTTATTCATACTTGTATTATTTTTTATTTCTATTATACTTAAAGTATTGATACACTGCTAAATAATATAGTTAAAAAATAATTTATGATATACAAACATTATGAAAGAAAAGAACATATAGTCTACTTCCTTATTGTTTTGATTGGATTTTATTTTGTGATGACTAGGAGCTATAGTGCCACTACTATCAGTAGTGATGTGCAGTCAGATGGTAATTTTACTTTGAATAGTGCAAACAGCTCCTTAGTGTTTTTTAATGGTTGGAAGTTTTTACAAAATAATGCCACCACCACTCAGGTTACTGTGACTGATGCTACTAATAATCCAGTGCTTATTTTTGATGCCAATTAGATACAGTGATACCTAATCGTGAGACTATGAGCATTAAACACATCACCACAGAGTTAAAAGATTTTAAAAATCATTTTTTGCTGTGGTTTATTTTATTGACTGTAATTATGATTGTGATGATTACAGTCAAATTCCCTTTTGGTACAGATACAAATACCATCGTATCTCAGATCTTTTCTATTAGCAAGGTCGACCTCTTGCCTAACAATGTAGAGTTGATATCTATTAGTCCTATTATGTCATTTTGGGTAGAGATAAAAGTATCGACGTTGATGTCTTTTGTTTTGTTATTGCCATATTTACTATATTCTATTTTAACTTATTTATCTCCAGCACTTTTTCCAAAAGAGAAGAAGAAATTACTGATTTTTACCATGATGGCATCAGCTTTATTTTTTATAGGTATGACTTTCTCATATTTGTATTTAATAAAACCTATGTTTACAGGCTTATTTTCATTCAATAATGATTTATCTGTGAAGCCATTTTTACCTGTGGATGAGTAC
>JAYTYR010000053.1:0-1007 GCA_043742265.1 bacterium
TCTACATCCATCGTGAACAGAAATAGTATATCATTTTCTTGGAGAAATCCAAATTTTTTATATACTTTATGCGTTCTTCTTTTTCTCTAGTTGGTCTCAAGAATTATATGGGAGGGAAGGAGAGGATTTAGTTTATAATCAATTCAATTATGAAATATTTATCATTAGGCTTAATGCTACTTATTTTTAGTTCTTGTGCTACTAATACAATAGAAGGAAATAATTATATATCATGAAAATCATCTTATGATATTGTAACTTCTGGCGAATATTTAGTGTTTTCTTGAATTCTTATTGATAAGAATGATTTTTGAAAGCCCACAAATACTATTATAGTTCTGAATCCAGATAAAGCAGAGTTGCAAATACCTCAGGCTTGGTCAAGGATAATAGATTGAAAAGAGTATTGGTATTATAATTGGGAATGAGCAAAAATAGAAGCAAAAAAATTATGAAAACGCCTCCCAACATCTGACGAATGGAAATTACTTTTATCGTGATCACTTGATAAATTTAATGACCAATGTGTATGATTTTATAAATGAGGTTTAAATATTTGGAGTATCGTAGAGAAATGAGGAAAATCATATTGGTCTTCAACGGACTATCTTTTTTATGTTGATCAAAATCCTAAAGTTAGAGATTATGCAATGGAGGTATCATTATACGATTATAAAGGTAAATGTGATAGACGATGAGCTTTCTCAAGGGATCCAAAATGGCAAGGATTTTCAGTTCGCGGAATCCCTCTCGATTAGCTTTTATTATAGTATTTTAACTTGATTATCATTTCGTACTTGTCACGGAATTTTGGTATCTAGATGCTGAAACAAGTTCAGCATGACAGGAACTATTTTGGTCCTATTCAACTGAGTTCACTATATCAGTCGTATTGCAGAAGATTATACATTGAAGGATATATTGATATTTTCTGGTATACGAAAGTCAGAAACACTCATGAAGCCCCTCAAAGTTCTCGCATATCAGATCGGTCAAGAGGTATCCTA
>JAYTYR010000054.1:0-1864 GCA_043742265.1 bacterium
GATGCAAAGCCTGGGCGGAGTAATAGGGGAGAGGTGGTGCTGACAAAATATCTATTGTCAGCACCTGAAAAAAAATAATGAGGGACTGGGTGTTGGAAAGATATGGCAAGAATGTTAAAATATGAATACATGCAAAAATATCATTACTTTATGGATGAGTCAGGAGACGCTAGTCTCAAGAATATAAACAAAGAATTTCCAGTATTCGTTCTTTGTGGTGTTTTAATATCTGATTCAGAATATATAAAATTATCAGAGAGAATAAATATTCTAAAACAAAATATTTTTGGATCTTCTGGTATTATTTTGCACTCTACCGACATAAGAAAATGCGATAAGGGATTTGCAGTACTTTTTGACCTAAAACTTAAAGAAAGTTTTTATAAAGAGCTAAATTCAATAATGACTGAAATAGATTTCAAAATTATATCTGTAATAATAAATAAAGAAGAACACATAAAAATGTATGGGAAATTAGCAGAGGAGCCATATGAATTAGCGCTTACATTTATGCTGGAGAGGGCAATATTTGCTACAGATAATAAAACTAATAACGAAATAAATGTTATAATAGAGTCTAGAGGCCCTAAAGAAGATGATCAATTAACAAAAAGATACTCCCAAATTTATGACAGAGGAACCTATTTTGTAAATGATGTTGCAAGAGTGCAGAAAAGATTACCAAGTAAGGTTATCTTTAAAAAGAAGTCTCAAAATGATATCGGTCTACAAATTGCGGACCTATGTGCTTATCCAATAGCTAGAAATAATCTGTATTCCAATGAGCCATATCCAGCATATGATATAGTTGAAGGTAAGTTCTATAAAAATAATATGGGGAAAATAGATGGTTATGGTCGTAAATACTTTCCATACAAAACAAAAAGCTCAGAATAAACTGAGCCAAATGTCGATCGGAGACACTCCGGTCCTTAAATACAATATAGCACAAAATACAAAAAATAACAAAACTTATCCACAATTAATTTATGAACCCCTACAACGAAAACAACCTAGTCGAGCAAACAGTAATCAAACTTATACAAGAACTATGGGGGAATTCTGATTGCCATATAAATGCTTTTAGTGATGAAGATGATGCAAAACTAGGGCGGAGTAATAGGGGAGAGGTAGTGCTCACAAAATATCTATTACCTGCACTAGAGAATATTAACAGGGAATTATGGGAGAAGTATGGTGAGGTCGTGGCCGCCGCAGCGATAGCGGAAGCGGCCGAGCAGATAGTGAGATCTCGTGCGCACTTATCGCTCGTGCAGGCTAATCAGGAGCTGTACGCGCTACTGCGAGATGGAGTCTCTGTGGCTATTCGTCGTTCTACTGGAGAAATGGATTCTGAAAAAGTACGCATATTTGATTTTGAAAATCCAGAAAATAACCACTTTATGTTGGTATCTCAAATGTGGATTAGTGGTCCCATTTATACCAAGCGCCCAGATTTGATTGTTTTTGTAAACGGGATCCCTCTGATTAACATTGAATTAAAGAGTATCGAGAAAAATTTGAAAGATGCGCTCACTGACAACATCACACCATATCGAGAATCTATTCCACAACTATATTGGTATAACTTAGGCTTAATTATTAGTAATGGTATTGAGAATAAATTTGGTTCTATTACTTCACCCTTTGAGTATTTTAATGATTGGAAAAAGGTAGCCAGTGAGGATGATGAGACAAAAAATGATATTGCAACTATTATAACTGGTATCTGCGACAAGAAACGTCTGCTTGATATTTTTGAAAACTTTGTACTCTTTGATACAGGAAAAGGGAAAGTAAGCAAAATCGTACCCAGATACTTTCAATACTACGGGGTGAACATGGCATTTGAAAATGTGATACG
>JAYTYR010000055.1:0-35012 GCA_043742265.1 bacterium
GTAGGCCCACAATGATACATATTGACAACTATTCGCCCATCTTTATCTGGAGTTTTATTTACAGGTTCAAATGTTTGTAGCTCTCGTCCTAGAGTGTTGTAAATTTTGATGGGCATATTTATCACTTATTTATTTTTTATTTTTATAAAATAATTTTATAGTTATAAGTATAGCATTTTCTTTTCAAATATGTTAGCTCTTATCAAGTATGTTGTTGCCCTTGGAAAGGTCATAGGTAACAGTGTGGGTTGTTTTTATTTATATCCACTTTTTATATTTGAAATAAGTAAAGAGCGCTATGGTCACAAAAAACATGATTGCGAGTATAGTCTCGAAGTCGTAGTCGCTGCCGATTATTGGTATGTGAGTAGCATTCATGCCAAATATACTAGCGATAAGTGAAAGTGGGAAGATAACAAAGCTCATCATAGTGAGAGTCTTCATTGCGTCTGATGTCTTGTGTTGAAGTAGCGAATCATTGGTAGAGCGTAGCTCGTCAGCATCCTCACGCAACATATTCACTCTATCCACTAGCTCGCTATAAATATAGCGGAGGCTGTATACTGAGTCTTTGAATCGTCTATCATAATACTCCCCACCCCAATCGATGAGATGCAATAGTATCTTGTCATGTAGTCGCAGAGAATGATCAAAGTCTATAAGATAATGTATAGTGTCCGAGATTGACGCCACCATACGCCTTTCTTGACCTTTATAAATTGACTTTTCTATTGTCATTAGTTTGTCCTCTATGGGGTCCATCTCATTATTACTTTCGCGATAGAGAGTAGCGAGTGCCTCGAGGAATACATGGCCTGCATGATGCTCGTCGTTACTTCTTGTGTCTAGTGCTTTATCTATGATGCGCTCGCGTATCTCTGTGATATGTGTATCGGCATAATGTATAGTAATGAGATAATGTTTACCTATAATAAAGTCTATTTCTATGTTGAAACTATCCTTTTTCTCTAGCCTTGGGAAATGCATTACTGCGTATATATAATCAGGATACTCCATCAGTGTAGAGCGTAATGTGGGGGTAGCTATGTCATTACGCACCACAGGATCGAGTATGAATTCCTCGGAAATGTTGGTTATCTCTTCACTACTGGGGTTGATAATATCTACCCAAGTTACATTTTTATAATTGATTCTGTTTATCATTTGTAAATTATAGCATGAGTGTAGTATAATAGAGATACATTAATACACATGTTATAAAATATTAAATAAAATTATGAATAATAAAGAGACAAAAAATAATAAAAATTTTAATAAAGTATTGTTAACTACTTTGATGGTGGTAGTTTCTCTGGTCAGTTATAATTTTGGCCGCCTCGGTAGAGGCGATCCTAATATAGCCCATGCACAAAATATAAATGGTTATAACATAGCTAGCCTACCCAATGGTGTGTCTAGTGACACTATGTCACAGATTAAAAATTTACTTGATCAAAAGTTCATCTCTTGGAAAAGCTCCACCACACCACCCACTACTACAGATCTAGAAAATGGTATGATCAAAGGCTATGTCGAAGCATACAAAGACCCATACACTGTATATTTTGAGCCGGTGGAGTCTAAAATATTTGCCGATACTGTGAAGGGATCATTTGGCGGTGTAGGTATGCAAATAGCCTCCAAAGATGGTCGTATAGTCGTGATAGCACCACTCAAAGATACTCCAGCCATGAAAGCTGGCATCAAAGCTGGTGATATATTGATAGCTATTAATGGTAGTAGCACAGAAGGCCTCGCAGTTGATAAAGCAGTGAATCTAATCAGGGGTGTTGTAGGTACACATGTCAAAGTCAAAATTATACGAGCAACTAGTACCAAAGAGCTAGAATTTGACTTGGAAAGACAAGAAATAAAAGTACCATCTATAGATACAAAAATGGTAGATGGAGTATTTGTAATCAATCTTTATAATTTCTCTGGTGAGTCATCAGAACAGTTTAGACAAGCACTTATTAAATTTTCAGAATCTAAAACAGATAAGCTAGTTCTAGACATAAGAGGTAACCCAGGTGGATACTTGGAGGCAGCAGTTAACATGGCCTCCTTTTTCCTTCCAGAAGGTAAAGTTATAGTGTCAGAAAAAAAAGGTAAAAATGCCGAAGAGATTAATCATCGGTCACGAGGATTTAATGTTTTTACCAATAAGCTGAAGATGGTGGTACTCGTGGATCATGGGTCAGCTAGTGCGAGTGAGATATTGGCCGGTGCGCTCAAGGATCATGGTATCGCGACTATAGTAGGCAAGAAGACCTTTGGTAAAGGTAGTGTGCAGGAGCTTATTGATCTTTGTCAGGTTTCTATCACTGATGGCATGTTAGATAAAGTTATAAGCATAGGCAGCTCTATGTCAGGCTCTACGAGTACATCAACAGAAAAATGTAATAAAGGCTCTATTAAAATCACAGTAGCTAAATGGTATACACCAAATGGTGTGAACATCAGCGAGGCTGGCATCGATCCCGATTATAATGTGGACATTGACGAGGCTTTGATGATCAAAAGCAAAAAAGATACACAGCTCTTAAAAGCTATATCAGTAGTAAAAGGAGAGAAGCAATCAACTTCTACTCTTAAGGTCAATAAAATTAGTAAGAAATAGAAGGACATTCTCTCCTATGAAAGTAATATTAAAAAATGATACACCAAGGTTAGGGCCCAAGAACACAGTGCTAGATGTCTCGGACTCGTACGCTATCAATGTATTGATCAAGAAGGGTATAGCAGATAAGCTCACATCTGCGCTCGAAGCAAAGATCAACAAAGATAAAGCCAGTCGTGCAGAAAGTAAAGAGCTGGCTGTATCTAGACATTTACAAATGATATCAACTTTACAAAAAGTCATATCAGAAAATAGTGATCACACTGTCATCACAATAGATCATAAACATGATGATAAGGGTCATCTATATGGGAGTGTGACAGAAGAGCAAATCTCATCTGCTATTTATGATTTGTTAAAAGTGTCTATCCATCCGAAACAGATACAGATACAAAAAACGATAAAGATAGTAGGTGAACATAAAATAATAATAAAAGGTAGTAAGGGTGAGAAAGAGGCGGAATTCACAATCAAAGTTAAATAAGACACACAAAAGGGCGCGCCATAGGCGCGCCCTTTTGTGTGTCTATGCTATCACATTAGCCACCTTCTTGGTCTTTGTAGAACCATCGAAATGTGTCATGCGTCTGTTAGTATATTTGACTTTACCAGTCTCTACAGAGTATAAAGTGAAGTCTGTACCGTACTTTACACCTTTACCTGCCATGATGCGTGAGCCACGTTGGCGTACTATGATATTGCCAGGTATTACCTTTTCTCCATCGTATTTCTTCACTCCTAGGTATTGAGCATTCGAGTCACTCAGGTTTTTAGCGGTACCTGCCGCTTTTCTTGTTGCCATAGTGTTGTTGTATTTGTTATAATTAGTTTATGCTATCTATTATACAAGATTTTTCACAAAGAATCAATACACGCCTTTCCCCACTTATTATGGCTAGTATTATGGGCACCTTTTTGATATTGCTTTCATTTTTGATAGGACGTCAGTCTATCATTGATCAAAGAGAAACTAGTGAGGCTAAAGAAATCTTTAAGTTGAAGTCTCCAGATTTTGCCTTGCAAAATCTGGAGACTTCAACTACTATTTTTGGACTTGGACGTATATATGGTAGTAGCAAAGGCAAGAAGTATTACATAGAAGGATTATGTGATGGCAATGTGTCAGATAAAAATAAAGTCTTTTATAAAAGTGAAAATGATGCCAAGGCTAAAGGCAAGAGCAGAGCAGCTGGCTGTCACTAGTTGTGTATAAGTTATATGTACTAATACACAATATTTGTTATACTATGTTTAGTAGAAATATATCGATAAAAGTTAGTAATAAAAAATATATGGCCAAAGAAGAAAAATATCACAAAAAAGAAACAAAGAAACCAAAGAAAGACAAGACTGTGAAATAAGCATGTCGTGCGACAAAATTATGGGTCGCCCAAAAGACGATCCACAGTTTTGTGATATAATTAGTAATAAATTAATAAAAATAATATGTTAATAAAATTTTTACTCTTTACTATTTCGCTTTTTATTGTGGACTATTTAGTGCCTAGTATCACTATACATGCTAGCACTACGGCTACTCACTACAAAGGGTTATTTATCACTGCGATTATTTTGTATATTGCTAACCATATAGTGACACCTATATTGCGAGTACTCACTTTTCCTATCACCATTATCACTTTTGGAGTTTCTAGTACTTTGATTAGTGTATTAGTAATGTATATAAGTTTAAAAATTAATCCATATGTAGAGTATAGCAGCTTTACTATTATGATACTCTTTATAATTTTAGTAAACGTGCTGTGGTGGATACTAGATAAAGTATTTTAATTAACTTTAAATATCACTAATTGGATTTGTTTGCAAATTTCTGCTATACTGTGAAAGTAAAATTTTATTAAAAGTTTAAAAATTATTTAATCATGTCATCAATCACTCAATTATTTTCAGATTTAGAAAAGAAAGTCGCTCAAATCTCTCTAGCTGATAGTGATATACAAGATATCGGTATAGTCTCGAGTGTAGGGGATGGTATAGCGCGTGTAATTGGGCTTGTTGGGGTTAAAAGTGGAGAGACATTAAACTTTGAACATGGAGCTATCGGTATAGCTCTTAATCTAGAGGATGATAATGTGGGTGTAGTACTGGTCTCAGGAGCAGATACAGTATATGAGGGTGAGAGAGTAAATAGAAGTAATGATATATTGTCTATACCAGCATCTGAAGAGGTATGTGGGCGAGTGCTAGATCCGATGATGATGCCACTAGATGGTGGCAAGGCGATAAGTAACAAACATAGGCAACTTATAGAAAAGGTAGCCCCTGGAGTGATGACACGCGAGCCAGTCAATGTCCCGATGCAAACTGGTATCAAGGCTATAGATGTACTCATACCAATCGGTCGTGGACAGAGAGAGCTCATCATAGGAGATAGACAGACTGGGAAGACTACCATAGCGATAGACGCTATTATAAATCAACGCGGTAAAGGTGTGAAGTGCGTATATGTGGCTATCGGTCAGAAAGAGTCCAAAGTCGCACAAATAGTAGAGAAGTTAAAGGCATCAGACGCGATGGATTATACCACTATCATACTTGCTGGAGTATCAAAGGGCGCAACTATGTCATATATCGCTCCATATGCAGGAGTCGCAGTCGCCGAATACTTTATGGATCGTGGCGAAGATGTGTTGATAATATATGACGATCTCAGCAAACATGCGGTGGCATATAGGGAGATGTCATTACTACTACGTAGGCCTGGTGGACGTGAAGCTTATCCTGGGGATGTATTTTATTTACATTCTAGGCTCTTAGAAAGAGCATGTAGAAGGAACACTGATAATGGAGGGGGCTCCATCACAGCGCTACCCATCATCGAGACTCAGGCAGGAGATGTATCTGCATATATACCGACCAATGTGATCTCTATCACAGATGGACAGATATTCCTAGACTCCAATCTTTTTTATAAAGGAGTAAGGCCTGCCATAGACGTAGGTCTATCAGTATCGCGTGTGGGAGGTAGTGCACAAAGCAAAGCAATGAAGAAAAATGCCGGTATGATGAAGCTTTCCCTCGCTCAATATCGTGAGCTAGAAAGTTTCTCGCAGTTCGACTCTGATCTAGATCTCATCACCAAAGCTACACTCGAAAGAGGAAAGAGAACAGTAGAAATGCTAAAGCAAAAAAATGGAGACCCACTCTCAGTAGCCGAGCAGGTATCATCTATATATGCTGTAAACAAAGGCTTCTGTGATCCTTTAAATATATCAGACATAGGTAAGTTTGAAAAAAAATTGCACAATACATTAAACACACAATATACAGAATTAGTTAAAAATATAAATGACGGTGTGTGGTCTGATGATGTAGAAAGCTCACTTAAAAATTGCATAACTGATACTATGGTTACCTTTGATAAACATGAACACTAAACTTATCAAACAAAAAATGAAAAGTGTAAGTAATATCAAGAAGATTACTCGCACTATGGAAATGGTCTCAGTCGCTAAAATGAAGAGATCGTCGGATGCTGCCCATGCTTATAGGTCTTTTATATCTAGCGCTCTCGAGATATTAAATAGCATACACAGAGATAGTTATCTGAGACACCCATTTATTAAAAAAGGTATTTTTTCTTTTGGGGAAGAAAATAAAATAAAAAATAAAAACATTTTGATAATAATAGGTGCGAATAAAGGTCTCTGTGGTGGATACAATACACAGCTTTATAAAGCTGTAAGTAAATATTTTTTTGAAAAGAAAATAGAAAATAAAAATAGTGATATATCAGAAAGCAAAGATAATGATGTATCTGTTATATCTATAGGTAAATATGGAGAAAAGATCGCAAAGAAATTCACCAATGATATATTTTTGTCTTATGCAAAAAATAGTATCAGTAATATAGACGCATCAGTAATAACAAAAGAAATAATAAGTAGATACATGGACAAAGCAAATCCGAGCGACACAGTGACTGTCATACATCCACACATCACTAGCGGAGTGAGTTATACGACAAAGACTTTACAAATATTACCTTTTGGAATAGATGCTACCCCCACCCCTAACCCCTTCCACAAGGGGAGTGGAAACATACAAAATACATCCTTCACCTATGAGCCGACTTCAGAGTTAGTGATAGAGTCAGTGATACCACTAGTTATAGAGGCTGTGATAGTGTCAGCAGCGCGTGAGACAGAGGCAGGAGAGCATGCTGCACGTATGATGGCGATGAAGACCGCCACGGACAATGCTGGTGACATGCTAGACGATCTCAAGCTCACCTATAACAACGCTCGCCAAGCTAAAATCACCCAAGAAATAGCCGAGTTATCCTCTGTAGCGTGATACTGAAAGTATATTTGTCGATATGATATTTTTGTGTTATTATATACCCATGCTTATAGATCATATTAAATTAACAGTGGTGGCTGGGAAGGGTGGAGATGGAGTAGTGAGATGGAGACGCGAGAAAAGTATACCGTTTGGTGGTCCTGCTGGTGGCGACGGTGGTAAGGGTGCTGATGTGTATCTGCATGTGGTACGTGATATACATGCACTAGCAAGGTATAAACATAAGACAGACTGGAAAGCAGATGACGGTGAAAGCGGCAAGAAAAGATCAATGCATGGGCTAAATGCTGATGATTTGTATCTAGACGTACCGCTAGGATCTATAGTACACAATGTGGATTTGGATATTACTTATGAATGTATAGAAGAAGAAGCTAATATATTGATACTACGTGGAGGTCGTGGAGGCTACGGTAATGAGAAATTTAAAAGCTCTATTAATCGTACCCCGGAGGAGTTCACTCCTGGAGCAGCTGGTGAATATTCGACATTCGCTATCGAGCTCGATCTCATCGCTGATGTAGGTATAATAGGCCTGCCAAATGCAGGCAAAAGCTCATTGCTAAACGCTCTCACTAGAGCGGGAGCAAAGGTCGCAGACTATGCCTTTACTACGTTAGAACCCAATCTCGGTGCCTATCACGGCGTGATACTCGCTGATATACCAGGACTAATAGAAGGTGCTAGTGATGGTAAGGGTCTCGGTCATAAATTCCTACAGCATATACGTCGCACTGCTACACTACTACATTTAGTCTCAGTAGTAAATGATGATGTCGTAGCTGCTTATCAGACAGTAAGAGCAGAGCTAGGTAAATTTGACTCTACGCTTTTAAATAAAAAAGAAATATTAGTACTATCCCAAACGGATCTAGTAAATGAAGACAGGAAAGCAGAGCTGTTAAAGTCTTTACAAAAAATATCTAAAAAAGGTACTGTTATCATGACGTTGTCACTATTCGAAGATGCTAGTGCAGATACATTGGGAGAATATTTGAGAAAGGAGATCTAACGTATCAGCTCAGTACTCCTCCCAGGTGTGATTAGTCCTATATTTTTATCTATCAAGCCTATGCAATTGATTATAGAGTGTGCTACACTATTTGAATTTTCTGTCTCACTCATAAAGTTAAAGCCATACTGTGGATAATTATAATCCCTGTTATCTATAGCAGCAGCACATATTTTGGCCTTGCCCCACAGATCTATAGTAGTACTAGCGGTACCATTATAAAGTGATATACCAGAGTTATTTTCTTTTTCACCTCGCAAACTATAATAATTATAGTCAAAAACAAAGACTTTAAGTTTGTACCCGATCTTCATCGCACGTTCTATCACTTCACCTTTATCAGTATCATAGGCAAAGCCATGTATTTGTCCTATCACTTCACCATTAATATCTACCATCTCTAAATAAGTGTGGCCAGTCAGCCCTATTACTATTTTATGTTCTTTTTTATTTATGCTCCAAGTTTTATTTTTAATAAAAGAAAGATCTTCTTTTGGTAATAAAGGCCTCACATAAGTGTTGTTAAAAACAAAATAAACAAACATCCAAACAAAAATAAGTATAGCTATATCTTTAATTATATTTTTTTTATTCACCATTATATTATACCTTACTTTTTGGAATTTAGTATATCTATAAAGAGAGAAGGGTTACCAGCTCCCTTACTTTCTTTCATGCATTGACCCACAAAGTACATTAAAAGCTTGTCGTTACCAGTCAGGACTTCCCTCCATTGTGTTGGATTTTCTTTTATTACTTTATGTACTATTGATATCAAATCTTCTTTGTTATTTTTTTGTATAAAGTTATTTTCTTCAGCTATTTCTTTTGCTTTTTTATTTATACATTCTTTATGATTATTTGTTATAAAAGATAATAAATCTTTTACTCCACTGGATGATAACTCACTTTTATCTAGCATTGTTATGATATCTATCATCTGACTTTTGCTTGGTAGCAAAGAATAGATATTGTTAGAAACTTTACTAGCTATACCTACGAAGTCATTTAACAAATAATTAGCTAAAGAGATTTTGTATTTGTTATCTAATTTTATTTCATTATTACTATGAGTATTCATCTCTGTAGAGTTTATAGCGGATAGATAATAGTTACCGAGGATCACGTCGTCAAGTAGCTGTGTTATTTGCTTATTTTGTAAGCCTATTTCTGTGAAAAGAGTACGACGCTCATCAGGAAGTAATTCTATGCCTGACTCTGGAGATTGTATCCATGCTAATATAGCAGGTATGTCAAAGACCTCATAGGTATAGATTTTTGGTAGATCAGGATCAGGAAAGTATCGATAGTCATCAGCATTTTCTTTTTTTCTCTGACTAAAGGTCTCTCTTTTATTTTCATCCCATCCTCTGGTTTCTTGTACTACTTGTTTACCATTTTCTAGTAGATCTATGTGTCTATCTACTTCATGTCGTATCGCGTCCTCGACAGAGCGAAAGGAATTTATATTCTTTACTTCACATTTAGTGCCATATATACACTTGTCTAGAGTGACTGATATGTTAACCTCCACACGCATTTGACCTTTCTCCATATCAGCATCTGAAGCATCTAGTGTACGCAGTATACGACGTAGCTCACGTGCAAATTCTCCACTAGCTGCCGCCGCATCTTCTACATTATCATAAGTGTGAGCATCAGTAACCAGCTCCATGAGAGGCACCCCGGCGCGATTAAAGTCTATCAGAGTATATGCACCTTTGTCATGAGTACTTTTCGCTGTGTCCTCTTCCATGTGTATACGAGTGAGAGATATGGGTATGTTTTTGTTAACCATTTCACCATTTACTACATTATTTACATTTGCTACTATCTCACCACCATTGATGATTGGGTATTTGTACTGAGTGATTTGATAAGCTTTTGGTATATCAGGATAGAAATAATTTTTTCTATCAAACTCGATAAAGTTGGATATATTTTTATAAGTACCGTCCTCTTTTTCTTGTTCATTTCTCACAGCCAGACCGATAGATATCATCTTTTTTAAAGCTTCATGATTTGCTACAGGTAAGGTACCAGGATGCGCCATACATATAGGACAGACATTTTTGTTGGGTGTGTCCTCTAGTGGCACATTGGGACAGCCACACCACATCTTACTCTTTGTATTGAGCTCGGCATGTATCTCTAGTCCTATCGTTACATAGTATTTGTTCATAAAAATTTGTGCCCGGGGCGGGACTCGAACCCGCACGAGGAAACCTCGAGAGATTTTAAGTCTCTTGCGTCTACCATTCCGCCACCCGGGCATATCCAGTGGATGTATATTATTATACTACATTTTTAATAAAATCAGAAATGTGTTACAATAAAGTAACTTTCCCCTTTGTTTGTGAGAAGTATGATAGGAATAAGTTTATTTGATGCGGTGGCGAAATGGTAACGCTTCGGTCTGCAAAACCGACATGCGCGGGTTCGATTCCCGCCCGCATCTCCCGTGTGTCAGCAGTATATAGTAATCGTTGATTGCGTTTCTTTTTTATAAAAGTTTATGTTATAATACTTGACATCAGCCCTTATAGCTCAGTTGGTAGAGCAGCTCCCTCTTAAGGAGACGGTCGTAGGTTCGAATCCTACTGGGGGCACCATGGTAACCAACTCACGTTAGCATACACAGAAAGCTAATAGCCACTTTAATTTTTCTTTAGCTTGTGTTATAATGTTTATATAGAAAAGAGAAGGGGCTTTAGCTCTGAGACATACGCCCGGGTGGCGAAATTGGTAGACGCACTTGCCTTAGGAGCAAGCGAGGCAACTCATGAAGGTTCAAGTCCTTTCCCGGGCACCACGTCGTGATAGCACGAGGTCTATTATGCTTTAACAAAAAGTTAAAGCTAAGTCTGTTTTATTTGTGACTAAAATATGTTAAAATCATAATGTGAGCTAAAAAATATTTTTAGTTTTTCAGATAAAATAGATTTAAGTATCCATGCCATGAACGAGATTGTAAAAAATGAAAAAGTAATTTTTCAAAATGGTAATCAAGGGCTGTATTTCATGCATGTGCTCTGCTCATCAGAAGTCTTGATTGGGGAAAATATTTACCTTGAACTTATAAAAAAACTAGATCTAAGCAGGGTTGAAATAAGTATAATTGAAAAAATAAGATATTACATATGGATGCTTAGAAGAAACTATATTGCTAAAAATGATATTTATACGTATAAAAAATATCTCCCTAGAATACTTAAAGATATTCTTATTCTAGAAAAAGTAATTGACTACTCAAATATTTCAGAGTTCAATAACAGACAAATAATAAATCTGTACATTGAAAACCATAAAAGTGATTTAAGTGTGACAGAAATTTATCTTTTAGTTAATATAATTAATTTAGATAAAATAAAAGAAATTGAAATTGAGTCGACTTTAACTTTGATTTCAAATTTAGTAAATATAATTACATGGAAAAACTTATAGCAGAAATAAAAACGCCACAAACAATGAGCGTCGAGACTAGTGTTCAAAATGAAATAGACAGAATAAACTTCGCTTTATTGTCTGGTTCAATTAGTGTTTTAGATTCTGCAAAATTAATGGATGTTTTAGTAAAAACAACTTTAGATTCAATATTAGATTCATTCAGCCTTAAGATTGGGATAGATAAAAAAACTCCCATTTGGACTTTTTCTGTTTGGGTCACCATCTAGAAACTTAATGTTACCCAATTCCGACCTCGATATTGGAATTGTTTTTAACCACGACACAGATGAAGTTTTTAAAGAGAGAATAAGGTTGAAGTTTAAATCACTTCCGTTTGATAAAATTGATATAGCTAGCTGGTCTACTATTGAAGAAATGATCGGGAGAAATAAAGTTAACACAATAGAGACAAATAAAGCTATTGACACAGAGTTTTCTGGTGGAAGTATAGAAATAGCTGAAGATTATTTAACTAATGTAAGAAACCCAGATCATTTATTTGATAAAAGACGCAGAATGATTACTGAGTTTGGAATACTGCGCTGCTTTGATTATATCTCAAAAGTTACAGAATATGGACCAAATTTAAAATACGACTTTGGAGCTAGTAGAGATATCGTTTTTCTAGACTGGTACTATTTGTTGAGGAGTGGTGAACCAACATATGAAAACCCATTTTACCTAGGAGGATTAGAGGCTTTGTTAAAAGAATCTCACATAAGTGAACAGGAGAAAAACTTCCTACAGCAAAGCATAGAACTTATTTTAACAGTTAAGTTTTCACTTGTTTATGAAAGTAAGAAAGTTGGTAAAAAAATTTGCTCTATCTAAATGACTTAAGTTTAAGTGAATGTTTCACTGTTGCAAAAAAAGCACTTACTAAAATGGGCATTAAAGACGAAGGTGATTTTAAAGAAAAATACTATAAAGCAAAATTAATGCTAGGTATTGTAGTATCAAAAATATTTAACATAATAATACTGGAAGATGAAGAGTTAAGAAGTGTCTGGTCAATGGCAGAGTCAAAAACACAAATAGATCCTGAATTAGAAACTTGTTTATTAGATTTAAGTTGGCACAACTTAGTTCCATTTCTTGTAAAATCAAAATCGCCTGATATTTTACAATACATAGTTTTAAAAATTCTAGCTTTGAAAAGCCGTGAGTATTTACTTAGAATGGCTAGCGAGAATAAATTTATCGATGAACATACTAGGTATGCATTACTTGATTCTTCATTGCCAGAGAAATATAAAATAAAATTAAGATAAATTATGATAAAAATACTAAGTTTAAATTTGTGGAGATATAATGATTTTGATATTAGATTTGAAAATTTATTAAAGGTTATTTCTAATAAAAATCCAGACATCATTTTGTTGCAGGAATCGCAAATTGACCAATCTTTTTCACGTCTGTCTCAGGTGGAAATAATAAAAAATAAAATAAATGAAGTAATTTCTAAAGATTATAAATTTTCACATTACTCAACTGTATATTTGAAAAAATATCAAAAAGGCGAAAAATTAGAAATACCAGTGCAACATGGCATGGGTATAATTTCTAAATATCCTGTCGTTAATTCTTTTGAGTATTATTTAAATATAATTGATAAAAATCCAGAGCCTAGATCTATATTTTGTTTTGATTTAGAGATTGAAGATCATATACATAAATTTGCAAATGTCCACTTTACAAATAATGACATTGAAGCTCCAAAAGAACTGCAAGAGTTTTTAGGTTTTATTGAAAATAGAAATGAAAGGAGGATAATGTGTGGAGATTTTAATATTTTTAATCTATCAGAATATCTGAAAAATAATAAAGATTACACACTTTCAACAAAATTTAAAAAGTATATATTATATGAAAAAGATAACGGAACCTTGGACTATGTTCTCTTGCCTAAAGAGTATAATTTTATAGATTTCGAATGTTTAAATGACTACTTATCGGACCACAAGGGAATATTTGCGGTAGTACAAGAAAAGAAATTGAAACAGAAACCAAAGAAAAAGTTATGAGTAAAAGTAATTTTTTAGGAAATAAAAAACAAAAGAAAATAAAGTAATATGGAAAAAGAAAATATGATAAACATAAAACCATTTCAAGAAACTCTTGGTGAAGGTATATGCGGTCCAGCAGTGTTAAAGATGATTTTGATGTATTACAAAATACCAGATGGTAATAAATCAGATTTAGAGTTGGCAAAGATTTGCGGAACTAATGATTTGGGAACAACAACCACACAGTTATTCAATGCTATAAAAAGTTTTGGATTAAGATGTGAGGAAAAGTTTAATGCAGAATTTGTAGATATTAGACCTGCATTAGATAGAGGTAATCCTGTTATAGTGGATTGGTTTACACCTGGTAGAAAAGATGCACCAGAAGGAGAAATGCCAGACGGACATTATTCAATAGTTGTTAATTTAGATGACAAAAACATCTATTTGCAAGACCCAGAAATTGGTGGAATGAGAACTATACCGAGAAATAATTTCTACAAAGTTTGGTTTGATTTTGATGAGCCATACACTGAATATATTGTAGATACTAAAAATGTATTTTTAAGATATATGATAGAAGTATAAAAAGTTTATTATTGACCGTCGATACGACGACGTCTATCGTCTAGAATCTCGTCCTCAAACTCAAAATACAACGTACCTTGTGGACGTCTTTGGTACCCTAATAGCTCCATCGCAAAAGTAGATAGGCTACTTATTTTGTCACCAATTTTTATCTTATCGTCCTCTACAACTTCAGCTACGATATTTCGATCTCTTGTATATGTGAGTTTCGATCCCACAGGGATACCGTATTGTACAAAATGGAATCTTGAACGTCTTTCTTTGACTTCATCAACTTCTTTTTCTTGTTCTGGAGTTAATTCACTGTCTATCTTAGTTTCTTTAAGCTCAACACGTTTAAGTGCTAGGGTCGCATATTCAGGATTCATTTTAAAGAATTCTCGACTATCTCTCGCTCTACGGTCTGCAAATATTGAATGTAGCCATGAGTAAAGCCAATCTTAATATACTCTGGCATGGACTGATTTGTTAAAATGTAAATAATATTCATGATAGTATTCTAACATTTTTTGTTGCAATAAACTACAACACTTTATAGCCCATGTTGGCTGGTGGACTAGGAATCGAACCTAGATACGCAGCTTCAAAGGCTGCTGTCCTACCTTTAGACGATCCACCAAAGTTTAGACTAAATAACTATTTTATTTTTACATTTTATTTTTATAATTTTTTATTAAAGCTATATGCTTTTTATTAAAAATAATAATAAAACTTTATTTACTTTTATCAATATTCAAGTGTTTTATAAGCTATAAGACACAGTGAATAGTTGATTACTATTATAACATGTATTATGAGTTTGCACCAATCGATTTTTGGGAGTATACTTATATGTATAAGTTAGAATAATAAAAACATGAGCCTACATTCACCACATCATCAAAATTTACAAAGAGACTCTGTTTATGATATTTTAAAAAGAGGGGATGGCGAAATTAAAATTGTAGATATGGCAAGTGGTACGATGAACACAATACTAATAAACAGATATGGTATAGAGGCAATGAATGATGAGTATTGGGGTAGGGAAGGTGTCAGAGAATTAGAAACAATAACAGAAAAAATGGCAAACGCCTTTTTACCAAATTCTGCGAATGATGAAGTTTACAACATGGTGGCATAGTCAGAAAAGCCATACAAAATAAGGCAACCTTGACTAAAAGTCAATAATCTGATAGTGTATACATATTATATGCAAATGCTCAAACAGCTCAAAGATCTATTATATGCGACTGACATGACGTACGAAGAGATACGCGCTTTCGAGTTGGGCATCGTACGTATTTCTATCGAGGATCAAGTCGTGCTATATCGCATATTATCAGTGAATAGTGATATCATATATCCGACCTATATTAATTATATGGCCAAGAGACGTGCTCGTGAGACAGGTGCTGGATGGGAAGAGGCTGTAGAGATAGAGCTAGCGATGCTGGATCGCCACATAGAGCAAAAGAGAGTAGGAGAGGAGGTGACACCACTATACTAGATACAACCTTTATTACTCAAAAGACATTAGTGATTGTGGATAAGTCTATTCACAAAAGTTTATAATGTATTATCATTAGTAATGAGGGATAGAGTAATTATCTATAACTCAAGTCGTTAGTTAAGTTTTATTATATTTAAAACAAACAACCCCTTGGTAAACATAAAACACGCTCCTCCCAGCGTGTTTTATGTTTGTATAGAGCCAGTATCATGTTATAATATAAAACATGAATTCATCTTTTGTAAAAACATTTTTAATAAGTTTCTTTGTGGTCAGTCATTTGATATTGTTGACTCAGAACTATTCTTATATGTGGGAGGGTGCTCAGATCGGTATGGACTTTAAAGATCTATATACGACTTTGTGGGATATTAAATATACTTTTAATATAGTAACTGGTATCTCCACTTTGCTAATTTGTATATTGATATCTGCTAATCTGGCTATGGCATATGACTATTATAAAAGGCGTGGTGATATAATATTAAAATATAATAAAAGTAAAAATATATTTGCCATTATATTATCTATCATCGGCATCGGCTGTGCCTCTTGTGGAGCTGTAGCCGCCTCGCTATTACTTTCTATTGCGGGTGTCAGTATGAATAGCTGGCCATTAGACGGAGCTGAGCTGAGCCTACTTGCTCTGGCTATACTTGTTTATAGTACTTATATAATGTATAAAAAATATAAAGCCCCAAACGTGTGCTAAAATCCATCGTCGTGTTATAATAAATATATGCCAATAGCCCATGAGACACCAAAGATAATAAAATATGTGATAGGTATTATCATTATCGCAGCAGTATTTAATTTTTTACCTATAAATCTATATCGTGATCTGCCACATCTAAACACTGCCGATCTAGTAAATGATAAAGATCGTACTAGTTACTATCTAGTAACTAGAGTAGTTGATGGTGATACTATAGTGGTGGATGTCAATGGGGCAGAGGAGAAGGTAAGACTAATAGGTATCAATACTCCTGAGACTGTAGATCCTAGACGCACAGTAGAGTGCTATGGTGTAGAAGCTAGCGCCTATATGAAGAGCATGGCTAATAATCAATACATACAGCTAGAATATGACAGTAGTCAAGATAAAAGAGATAAATATCATAGACTGTTAGCTTATGCATATTTACAAGATGGTCAAATGCTAAACAAAAAGATGATAGCAGATGGATACGCATACGAATATACTTATAACAAGCCTTATAAATATCAAAAAGAATTCAAAGCTGCCCAATCAGTGGCTTCCTACAGTAATCGTGGACTGTGGTCAACGGATACATGTAATGGGAAAAAGTAATAATAATTCACACTTTATATGCACACATTACAAGAAATATTAAAGATACTATGGCGACTAACTACATACGCACTTATCGGCGTATGTGTATACTACATTATAGATATAGCATATCAGGAAGGACTTATACCAGTAGCTCTGTTATAATCTGCTTTACCATTTCGCTGTCAGCAGTATCACCTAGAGACTTCATAGCCATACCCATAAAAGGTCCTTTTTTATTTGGATCTACTGGGTTATCTGCTATTAGCTTTTGTATTTTAGATTTGACCTCTTCACGTGACATTTTGGCGGGCAGCATAGCCTCGATGATAGCGAGCTCTATTTTCTCAATATCAGCTAGGTCTTCACGTCCTCCAGCAATGAATTGCTTTATGGAGTCTTTCCTTTGCTTTGCTAAAGTTTTTATAACTTCCATCGCATCTATATCTGACAAGGGATCAGTCGGTGGATGATTTTGTGATACAAGTTTGTTGGTAAAAGCTGCGCTTATCATACGTAACACTTGCAGTCTGTCAGCCTCTTTGGCCATCATTGCGACCTTCATCTGTGCTTTGATATCTAATTGTATATTATTTTCCATATATTTATATAGTAACATGCTTTTTATTATAGTGAAAGTATGATATTTTCTAAAAAGAAGAGTATAGCAGCCTATATGTGATAGTATCATAGTTTCCCTTGTCATGGCCAGCTCCGCCTCGTCAGCGATAATCGTTGCTGGCCACTTCAGTGTGATCTATGGCGGCACAGGACTTTTCGGCCCATTTACGGGTAGTCCCACCAGTAACCAAGTGGACGCCCATCCAGGTAGTCCAAGTTTTATCGCTCTTGTCACTGGCAGGAATATAGCAGCCGCCGCAGCTTCGGTGCCGGTACGAGTGACGGCCAATCATGGCTATGAGCTTACATCACTGGTCTTTGTGGCTGCAGGTGACTACTCCTCCTTTAGTTTCCCTAGCGTGGGCAATGTGGGGGTATCTGTTTCTGGGCAGATCAGAGTCAACCCAGCCGGCACATTGACCGGATACACATCATCACTATTGGCCACCGCGCCATTTGTGAGTAATGTGGCGTTTGACTTCACTACCCATGATTGGGAGGTTAGGGCTACCATCGTGTTGCCGTCCGGTATCGACGATGCCTGGGTCACACTAGAAAAGATATTGGTCGGCTACAGTGATCAGCCACTGGGATATGCGATGATCGAAAACAAGTTTGACGCACTCGTGGTCAACACAAGACCGATCACACAGATCCCAGAGCCAGCGACTGGGGGGCTGATAGGTTTAGGTTTGATTTTTCTCGCGATCATTTGTTGGCGTAAAATACGCTGACTGATAATGAGATTAAATTCGCACAAGTGACTGGGGTGAGATGTGAAGTCCACTTCGTAAACATCAGGCCACTCTTCGGAGGGCCTTTTAATATTATTTTAATTAATTTTCCTTAATTATATTATTTGGTAATCTAACGAGAGAGGTGTATAATGTAGAAATGAATGAAAATATTGTATATATATTAATAGTTTTGGTTGGGATTTTGATATTGGCCATAATAGCTTTGCTTTTCTTTTTTATAAAGAAAAAAAGTGATGGTGATGAATCAGATTTGCAAGAGATAATGCGACAAGAGATGGTCGAAAATATGCTTGTTTTAAAAGAAAATTTAAGATCTATCAAAGAGGATATACATCATAATGCGCGCAATTTTCAAGATAATATACGCGAACAAAATAGGGATATAAACGCTAATGTGAAATTACAATTTACCGAAAGTCAGAAGCTTATAAGTGATATTACTAAAGAGATAACAGAAGTAAAAGAAGGAAATAAACAAGTACTCAACATGACAGAGCAGCTATCCAATCTAGAAAAAGTATTAACAAATCAAAAGCAAAGAGGTAATTGGGGGGAGTCTACTCTTGACTTGATACTATCAAATTTTATAAATGGTAACTATACTATGCAGTATAAATTTGAAAATGGTGAGATTGTAGATGCTGTGATACATATAAAAAATAAACTACTACCCATAGATTCTAAGTTTTCACTAGATAACTATCAACGAGCCGTAGATGCAGAAAATGAAGAAGATAGAAAATTTTTCGCAGAAGAGTTTAAAAAAGATTTAAAATTAAGAGTAACAGAGACAGCCAAATATATCAGAGAAAAAGAAAATACTTTATCTATAGCGTTCATGTTTATTCCTAGCGAGGCCATATATTATGACCTACTAGCAGGAGAAAATAGTAGAATAAAAGTCAATACTCAAAAGCTGCTTGAATACGCTCAGTCTCAACGCATATTTATAGTCTCAGCTACTAGTTTAATAGCTTATCTACATTTAGTTATTGCTGGTATTCAAGCTTTTAATACAGAAAAAAATTCAGAGAAAATCAAAGGTAACGTCGAGCAACTTAGTAAGCATATAAATACTTATGAAGAATACATGAAGAAATTAGGCAGCTCGATGGATACTACGGTTAATCATTATAATAGCGCCTACAAAGAACTAAAGAAGATAGACAAGGATGTATATAAAATTACCGACGGTACAAATGGCGGAAGTATAGAGCCCATACTAATAGAAAAAACTAGTAAAGAAGAGTAGTTTAAGTAAGTAAAAACACAAGTTTGCAAAAAGCATTTTTTTAATGTATAATAGTAACACTATGAAATTCGCAGTAATACACACAGGTGGTAAACAATATATCGCCGAAGAAGGAAAGAAAATAAAGATCGAGAAACTAGATGGCGATTATAAAGTGGGAGACAAAGTAGTTTTTGATAATATAGTATTAAATGTAAATGAGTCAGATATCAAAGTAGGCACTCCATATACAGGAGCTAAAGTCGAGGCCGAGATATTCGCCATCGAAAGATATGCTAAAATAGACGTAGTTAAGTATTTACAAAAAAGTAGATACTATAAAAAGAGAGGACATCGTCAACCGTATTTTGAGATTAAAATAACGAAAGCGTAAATAAATACAAAATATGCGCGAGCCTACGGCTCGCGCATATTTTGTATTTATTTAATTACGTCTTCTGTATGCCTCAAAGAAAGTATCTCTATCTACATACTCTATATCTAAACCTGATGATAAACCTCTAGCGAGTATGCTGATTTTGACTTTCTCTATGCCAACTAGTTGAGATAAAGTTTTATTTAAATATTCTATTGTATTGTCACCTTCATCTGTCACTGGGAGGGCATACACTATTTCTAAATTTGTATTTTGT
This sequence comes from bacterium, assembly GCA_043742265.1. Classification (GTDB taxonomy): domain Bacteria; phylum Patescibacteriota; class Minisyncoccia; order Phycocordibacterales; family UBA5272; genus JAMIGE01. The sequence goes on from JAYTYR010000055.1 coordinate 20,046, forward strand.
ATTTTGTTTCTAATTAAAGAAGTCAATTCTCTTATCTTTATCATCTCTGTAGGTTTATCAGCCAGAAAAGTAAGTAGTCCTCCTAGTACGAAATATTTACCACTGTATGATCCTGTGCGCTCGATAGCATCTATATCTAGCTCCTTCTCTACTATCATTAGTATATTGTCATCTCTATTTTTATCTACACAAATAGAGCAGAAGTTTACACATTCTTTATCATGATTTACGTAATTATGATACCTATAACAGATAGGACATTCTCTAGCTTCTAATTTTATATTTTGTATTTCTTTTATCAAAGAGTCCTTATATTTATCGTTAGACCTCATAAGATAATAGACAAAGCGTGTGGCTTGCTTTGGTCCTATGCCTGGTAATTTTTGAAAAAGCTCTACTAAGTTTGGGTTCATGTGTTAAAAATCATTAAGTGCGTCTACATTGACCTTAGTGCTGACATTATTAAAATCACCAAACTGGTCTTTGGACATTTCTGAGAAGCTAGTACGTTTGGCATCAAATATCAAATTGATCATACCTGTGGCACCATTACGATGCTTTTCTATTAGTAATTCTACTTGATTATTGATTTTATTTTCTTCACCATATTTATCATCACGATGTATAAACATCACGATGTCAGCATCCTGTTCTATGGAGCCGGAATCTCTTAGATCTGATAGACGAGGCTTACCACCACGCTGCTCCACAGAGCGTGATAGCTGAGATAAGGCTATTACTGGAGCTTTAAACTCTTTGGCAAGCTGTTTCAAGCTTCTAGATATATCTGTTACTTGATTTACCATAGAGTCATAATTCTTGGTGGTGTTCATCAGCTGGAGATAGTCTACTACGATGAGCTCTATAGGCCTTTCAGCCTTTAGTCTACGCAGTACTGATCTCATATTTACAATATTGTTACCAGGAGTGTCATCTATGTATATTGGCGCTTTAGCGAGATCATTTAGCCCATTTTGGAGCCTTTCTATGTCATGATGCATATCTAGATTGCCTGTACGCAGCTTCCATCCATCTACTTTGGACTGAGCAGCTAACATGCGATCAAAAAGCTGCTCTTTACTCATTTCTAGAGAAAATACAGCACAAAAGTGCCCATGGTTAACAGCTGCATTACGTACAAAATCCATTACCAAAGAAGTTTTACCTACTGATGGGCGTGCTGCCAATATGATGAGATCTGACTTTTGAAATCCTGATAATATATGATCAAGCTTTGGTATACCTGATGGTATACCACGGAGAGCAGCGCCGTCCCCGTCTTGAAGCCTCTCTATTCTCGTCCATGCTTCTTCTATCAACTCCTTCACAGCTATTAGCCTCTGTGATCCGCCACCATTACTAGTGATCTCATATACTTCTCGCTCTGCCTCCTCCAATATATGCTCTAATGGATGTGCTTCATCAAAACTCATCTCAGAGATTTTATTGCTAGCATTTATGAGTTTGCGTAGCATATCCTTCTTGGCTACTATCTGTGCATAATACTTTATATTGGCAGCTGACCCGACAGTATTTACTATTTCAGCTATATATGAGGCACCACCGATTTGATCCAGCACCTTCTTTTCACGCAGATCTGTCGCGAGAGTGACGGCGTCCACGGGTATTTTCCTATTGATAAGCTCTGCTATAGACTCCCATACCATGCGATTACGCTCAGAGTAAAAGCTTTTACTATTTATAATATCTGCCACCTCATAATAGCTATCATGAGCAAGCAACATAGAACCGAGCAAAGCTTGCTCGCTGTCTAGATCTTGGGGGGGTACTCTATTTCCTAATGCCATATATTTGTCTATACATTGTAGCAGATAAATAGGCTTTTTGCATACTGTACAAAGAGACTATATAGTGTGGATATGTCTACAATTCCAAATTAACCTACCCAGATACCAGATATAAGTGAGGCAAATGCGTAATGAGTGTTACATTAAGAGGTTGAATGTGCCATGTTAAAATTTAACAAAACATAGATTTTGTGGTATTATGTCAAGTATGAATCATGATAAAAATATAGAGCTAATAACCAGACTGTCTACTGAGAAAGGAGAGCCGGAGTGGATGTATGATATGAGGATGAAGGCTTATACAGAATTCATAGCAAAGCCGATGATGGACTGGGGGCCTGATATATCAGGGCTAGATCTAGCTAATATTAAATTTTATACTAGTCCTGACCTAGTAGAGAGTGATAGCTGGGATCAGCTGCCTGACGAAGTAAAGGAGACCTTTGATCGTCTAGGTATACCCGAGGCCGAGAAGAAATATCTAGGTGGAGTAGGGGCTCAATACGACTCGGGTATGGTATATCATCGTATATTAGAGAGTCTAGCCAAGCAGGGTGTGATATTTGAAAATATGGACAAGGCGTTACATCTATATCCAGATCTAGTGCGTGATCACTTTGGTAAATGTATCAAGTATAATGAGCATAAATTCTCACTTCTACATTATGCATTTTGGTCTGGGGGTACTTTTATATATGTACCAAAGAGTGTCAAAGTTTCTATGCCATTACAGGCATATTTCCGCATGAATGCCATCAGTAGTGGACAGTTTGAGCATACTCTTATCATTGCAGATGAAGGCTCATATATAGAATACATTGAGGGCTGTAGTGCACCTAGATATAATGCTTCGTCTATACATGCAGGAGGTGTAGAGATATTTGTAAAGGATAAAGCTCATGTGAAATATAGCAGTATAGAGAATTGGTCGAGAAACACTTATAATCTGAATACTAAAAAGGCCCATGTACATACAGATGCGAAAATAGAGTGGCTTAATGGCAATATGGGTAGTCATACTACCATGCTATATCCTACCTCTATACTGCTGGGTGATAGATCTAGCAACATATCGCTAGGGGTAGTCATGGCAGGAGAAAATCAATATCAAGATACAGGCAGTAAGGTGATACATATAGGACGTAATACCAACTCTATAATAAAAAGTAAAAGTATCAGTCGTGATGGTGGCGTAGCAAACTATCGTGGCATGGTGCAAGTAACCAAAGATGCTGATAATGCTACTTCTTATATAGAATGTGATGCGCTAATGCTAGATGATATGAGCGTGTCCAATACTTGGCCGACCAACAAAATAGAGAATAGCAGCGCTGAAATAGTACATGAAGCGAGAGTAGGGAAAGTGAGTGTGGATACACTGCATTATTTACAAGCTCATGGCCTCACAGAGGAGGAGTCTATGCGCGCTATAGTCGGTGGATACATGAGTGAAGTAGTAAAGAAGCTACCGCTGGAGTATGCGATAGAGCTGAATCGACTTATTGATCTAGAAATGGAAAATAAATAATAAATTTTTATTTTAAAATTATTAAATTTTATGAAAAGCTATAGTCTAAAAGTAAACACACCATATGACGATATAAAGATTAACTTTATAAGTATAAATAGTGACACATGTATCAATGAATATATAGATAATGCTACGGCACATAGTAGCTATATAGTAAAAAATGGAGCAAAGCTTATTATTAACACTATAATAGATAGCAAAAAAGATAATGTAATAGATGTGTATCATAAAGTAGAGCTAGCAAGTGACGCTGCTGAAGTAAGAATAAATGTAAAAGGTGTAGTCGATAATGAGAGCAAAATAATATACAGGAGCAACATAGTCACTAATAATAATTATCAAAATCTAAAAGGTGAAGAAGCTTTACGTTTTATTATTTTAGATAACAGATCAGAAGTAGATGCTATACCATCATTAGAAATAGCAAAGAATAATGTGAACGCGTCGCATTCTCTTAAAATAGAAAGGCTAGACGAAAAGAAACTTTTTTATATAATTATACATGGTCTAGATATAGATCAAGCAAGGGAGGCATACGTAGAGGGACTAATGCGATAATTATAAATTTGTGGAATTGTTATAAGTATAAAGATATTTAGTATGTTATCATAGGTATATGAATAGAGAAGATTTTCCATTTTTTAAAAATAACATTATTTATTTTGATAACGCTGCTAGTTCGCAGACACCGCAGATAGTGCTAGATGCGATGAATGAGTATTATACCGACTATAGAGCCAACATACATCGTGGTGTATATGACGCGAGCGAGCGAGCGAGTACTGTCTATGATAATGTACGCAAGCAATGTGCTGTCATGTTTGGTGTCGACAACGACGATATCATATTTACTGCTGGATCTACTATGGCGAGCAATATGCTAATCATGATGCTAGAAGATTATATAAAATGGAGTGATGACGACTTTGTAAATAAAAATCAAATTATTACTACATATTATGAACACAACTCCATCACTATACCTATAATAGAGCTAGCCAAAAGGAAAAATTTAGAGATTATTTATATTGATCACGAAGTTACACCATCTTCTTTGTGGCCAAAAGCCACTGAGAAGATGGTGTATGATCCTTTGCTTGGTCAAGCCAAAAGAGAAAAGTGTATGGAGCCACTTTCTAAAAAAGAAAGAAAAGAAAAGTCATACGAACAATGGTCTTTGATTTTGAATAAAGATGTAAAGCTGATCAACTTGACCATGGCTAGCAATGTGAATGGTAATATTTTTGATATTGGGCTAGCGATAGAAAGTATAGAGAAAGTTTGTAAAGAAAGAGGATATAAAAGGCCAGTTATAATTAGTGATATGACGGCGATAGCAGGGCATATGGAGATCAATTTAAAATTACTAGGTCTCGATGCTGCATGGTGTAGTGCTCATAAGATGTGTGGCCCGACTGGCGTAGGTGTACTTTATATCAAAAGAGATATATCGCGCATGATGAGGCCTGTGATATATGGTGGTGGTATGGTACATAGAGTAGAAAGTGATACGGCTACGTATAGATCAGATGTGATGGCCTTTGAGGCTGGGACAGCGAATATAGCAGGCGTGATAGGGCTAGGATCTGCGATCAAATATATAGAAGGTATAGGTTTAAAAAATATACATAATCATATAGTAGAGTTACACAATTATGCATATGAAAAGATGATACATTTGCCTTATGTCAAGCTCTATACCAGTCAAAGTGAAAATAATATCGGCATTATCTCATTTGAAATTATTAAAAATAAAACAGAAAATATACATCCTCACGATATAGCACAAGTGCTATCTGACAATAGCATGGCCGTGAGAGCTGGGCATCATTGTGTGCCACTTTATATGCAGTATATAAAAGTCAATGCACTTTGCCGTATGAGTTTTTATTTTTATAATAACAAAGAAGAGGTAGATAGATTTATTAAAGTTTTGGATCTAATATATAAGAAGTTTTCTTGATTTATTTTTTGAATATGAGTAATTATAGATAATAAGATGATGTATCTATTATGCTTTGTCAATAGGGTAATGTGTTATATTTTATGTTATTATTAGTGAGTGATAATAAATAAAATCTTTGCGAAAATAATACACAACACTAGACTATCTCTACTTCGCAATGATATAGGCATAGATCTCGGCACTGCTAATATACTGGTATATGTGAAGGGGCTGGGCATAGTGATCAATGAGCCCTCAGTAGTCGCGGTAAATAATAAAACCGAACGCGTAGTCGCTGTAGGCCTAGAGGCCAAGAATATGCTAGGACGTACACCCCAACATATACGCACCGTAAGGCCAATAGTGGATGGAGTAATAAGCGATTATGAAGTAACAGAGGAAATGCTCTCGTATCTAATAAACAAGGCTAATAATATGCAGAAGAAAATGTTTCGTCCGCGAGTAGTGATAGGCATACCTTGTGAGATTACAAACGTGGAGACCAGAGCAGTACATGATGCTGCGACAGCAGCTGGCGCTAGTGACGTATATATTATCGAGGAGCCTATCGCTGCGGCTATAGGTGCTGGACTACCTATACATGAAGCAGAAGGGGTAATGATAGTGGATATAGGTGGGGGTACTACTGATGTAGCTGTGCTATCCCTCGGCGGTATGGTAAAGTCTAAGAGTATAAAATTAGCAGGAGATAAACTAAACAGTGATATTATTAGCTTTATAAAAGAAGAATACAAAATGTCTATAGGAGAGAAGACGGCAGAGCGTATCAAAATGACTATAGGCAGTGCTATGCCTGTAGGAGATATATCAGAAGCTGTAATCAAAGGCCGTGACTTGGTCACAGGATTACCAAAAGAGATTACTCTTTTGGATAATGATATACGGGGGGCTATGTATCAAACTATCGCTTATATAGTAGACACGGTGAGGGAAGTAATAGAAAATACACCTCCAGAAATATTAACAGACGTAATGAAAAATGGCATGACATTGACTGGAGGTGGAGCCTTGATCAAAGGCTTGGATACATTATTAGAGATGCAATTAAAGTTACCAGTTAGAATAGCCGAAGATCCTCTATCTAGTGTAGTGCGTGGATGTGGTATAATACTAGATGACTTGGACAGATACCAAGGTCTAGTCATAGATACAGAAAATGCAGCCATATTACGCTAAAAAGAAAAATAGTAACATTTTATTTTATATACAATTAATATTTATAATACTGATCTGTATATTTTGGTCTCGTATACGTCACACGATAGCACCCACCATTTCGGATAAACTGGTAAAAGTTTTTAATAGCAGTAATATTGTTGTAAGCAAGTATAATGATTTTTCTCTATATATTAAAGATAGAAATGTGCTTAATGATACACTGAATAAGCTGTCTATTGATAATATGTATTTAGAAAATCAAATAGCCAAGTATAAATATAATGAGTCTCAAGATAAACTCAAAAATGAAATGGCAGATAATGGCAAGATAGATAATATAATAGCATACAGCTTGGGGTCCAAGGATAATTTTATATATGATAATTTGATAATCAATGTAGGATATAGAGATGGCGTCTCTATGGATGCTATAGTATATACTAGGGGTATGCAGCCAGTAGGTCGCGTAGATCAAGTTAATAATAATACATCACGAGTGAGATTATTATCCATCAGTGGAGCAGAAATAGAGGCTATATTAGAAATTAATAATGAAAAAGTCACACTCATAGGCCAGGGTGGAGGTGAATATATTACCAAAATTAAAAATAGATTACTATCTGACGGATATGGTGTAGGTAATAAAGTTCTGTTAGGCGAAGACACCAGCATGGTAATAGGTGAAATAATACATATAGATGCAGTCAAAGATGAAGATACCAGTTTGGTGCATGTACGGGGATATTATAATCCAGCCAGTCAATCTATATTTTTCGTTGATAAATAATAACATGATAATCAAAATAATATTTTATATATGTATCTGTGTAGCTATAATTATCGATTTACTTTTTAGTGATACTTTACCTTATTATTTTTTGATTATTATTTTTATTTATTTCTTATATCAAAAGGCCATTGTATATTTTAGATAAAAATACATAATAATTATTAATTTACATATGGAAATAATATATTAAAATAATGTTTAAAATCTTTAATAGAAAGAAATATAGCGGTTTAAAGTATGATAGCTTTGGTGAAATATTTCCAGAAGAGATACTATTAGACGCTACCAATATACCTAATTTTAATATGCAACAGTTAGAAGGATTCTTGGTGCATAAACTTAATAAAGCCCTAGCGTTATCAATGGGTGTATTGTTCTTTTTTATACTGTCTCTTTTTATTTATAAAATGTATGCAATGCAAATAGTAGATGGAGACAAGTATAATCAATTAGCAGAACGTAATAAATTTAGAGTGGCACATATATTCGCACGGCGTGGAGCGATAATTGATCGTAACGGCACATTATTAGCTTGGAATACAGCATCCACCACCAGCTCTGTTATTAAAAGAGAATATATAGATAAAGAAGGCTTTTCTACTTTGCTAGGCTATGTCAGCTATCCTCGTCTGGATAAAAGTGGGGTGTTTTGGCAGAGTGAGTATATAGGCAAGGACGGTATAGAAAAGCAATATCAAACAAAATTAAATGGAACTCTAGGGACAGAGATCTATGAAGTTAGGGCCACCGGTGAAGTGTTGCCAGGTAAAATCACTAGTAATAGTATAGAGGGTGAAGCTGTCATTCTTAACATAGACGCAAATCTTCAAAACAAAATGTTTAAATATATAAAAGAGCTAGCTATTGATAAAGGTTTTAATGGTGGAGCAGGAGTGATGATGAATGTAAATACAGGTAAAGTAGTAGCTATCACCAGTTATCCAGAATATAATAATAATATAATGTCTAACGCTACTAGTAGTGAAGATAAATCTTTGATCTCAGAATGGCTAATAGGTAAAGATAATAAATTTACCAATAGAGCGATATCAGGACTATATACTCCAGGATCAACAGTGAAGCCTTTCATGGCTTATAGTGCTCTAGTAGAAGGTATTATAGATCCTTATAAAAATATATTGAGTACAGGCAAATTAGTAATTAAAAATAAATATGGTGGTCCTGATACCGTGTTCAAGGATTGGAAAGCTCATGGCTATGTGGATATGAGACACGGCATAGCTGTATCATCCGATGAATACTTTTATCAAATAGGTGGTGGCTATGGAGATCAAAAGGGTCTAGGCATAGACAATATTTATAAATATATGAGTCAATTCGGTTTTGGATCCGATACGGGTATAGATTTACCAAATGAGCATCATGGCATAATACCAAATAGAGAATGGAAACAGAAAATGTATAAGGACGGCGATTGGAAGCTAGGAGACACGTATCATACGTCTATCGGTCAATACGGATTTCAAACTTCACCGATAGAGCTGCTACGCTCAGTGAGTGCCATAGCTAATGGCGGTACATTGGTCACTCCACATGTATATAGCGAAATACATACAGATAATAATTTTAAAAAAAATATAAATAATAGTAGCCTGAACAAAGAAAGTATAAATCTAAATCTAGATCAGAGTAAATTAAAAGTTGTACAAGAGGGTATGAGACTAGCAGTGACAGATCAAAATATAGGAACAGTGAAATCATTGTATGTGAAAGGTATAGATGTAGCTGCTAAAAGTGGCACAGCAGAGCTGGGGGTAAAAAAGGATAGAGTTAACTCTTGGGTCATGGGATATTTCCCTTATGAAAAGCCAGAATATGCTTTCGTCGTCATAATGGAGAGTGGCGATGTGAAGAATCTGACGGGAGCGAGTAGTGTAATGAGGAAAGTTTTGCAATATTTGGTAGAAAATCCAATACCTTAGTGGGGTCGTATCCTATGCAAATCATCTTCTATATGTTGTATTTCTTTTTCAATTGCATGTAGATCGACTTTTTCTTCTTCTAACTCTAGTTCAGTTTTCTCTGTGACCTTCTTCTCATGTCTCATACCAGACATCACTATGGACTCTCCGATAAAAATAGAAACGAATAGTCCACTCATAAGTAATATACACAGACCGAGTAGAAGTGACCCAGGTCCAGAAAAGAGTATAGACCCGAGCATTGTTTCTGATTGTAAATAGTCCGCTGTATGCCACAGACCACGCCAAAAAAGTATGACCCCCATACCTCCAAAGAAAGAGTAGATAATAGGTATACGTGACATAGACCCACGCACATGGTCTTCTAATATATCAAAAAAGTTAATAATCTTTTGTATGTACATTATAAATACATTATATAATTTATTTTCCTTTTTTACAAAGGATATGTTATACTATGTGAGCTATAGATATAAGGTACAAATATAAGTTATAAACTATATATTATAAAGATTAAAATTAATTTTTGGAGGATTCGCATAGTGGCCGAGTGCACTACCTTGGAAAGGTAGCAAGGTGAATAGCCTTCGAGGGTTCGAATCCCTCATCCTCCGCCAACACATATTTTTATCGGTGTCAACCCACTTGCCTGAGTAAGTGATGCGACCCGAGTGCTTGTAAAAGTAAACAAAAATACACGATCATTCGTGTATTTTTGTTTATGCATTGGGTACTAATTCAAGTATTGGTCTTATCATTTCAATAATTTTTGTTCTTAGCCCAGTGTCTACAATTGCTTTTTCAAGCATATCTTGAACATTATCATATTTATTAAACAATATTTCTGATTAATTTACTATAGACTCAATTTAATAAATTATTTTAATTTTTTGTTATAATTTACAATATGGAATTATCAAAAAAGCAATTATAGATTTAAGAAATGCAAAAATATCTTTGATATTTTTCATAAAATTTGTTATAATTAAATTAGTTGAGATATATACCATATATTTTAACCTATACATTATAATGGTATCAAATTATGAACAACAAAGCAAGTAAAAAAATACCAAATATCGGTGCTAATATCAAAAAGACAAGGCAAGCACTTGGTGTGTCGCAAGACAGACTTTCTAAACTTGCTGATCTTTCTTTAAATACTGTCGTGAATGTCGAATCAGGACAAAGCCCTAACCCTACTATTGATACACTTTCGAAAATTGCCAAAGGATTGAATGTGTCGGTGGATGAACTAATAAAATAATTTATGAACAACGAAACTTTAAATAAAAAAGATGCAATTAAATCACTGGTGCGGACAGCCGTAGAATCTTACGCGACTGGTTTTAAGGCTAGACATGAAGGCGAAGTAGAAAATCCAAATGGTGTAATAAATATGAAAATTCACAATGTATTCATTGCAGCACTTGGATCAGACATTCAATATTACTCTGCCTTAGTTCGCTCTCTCGATAGTTCACTTGGAAATATGCTCGAAGGAATGGCTGTTAATATTGCAAAGTTATTTTACGAAGTAAACAAAAGTGTTGAAGGAAATTTATACCCTGAACAAACTTCAAAAATAGCAGAATTTCTTGAGGGTTATAAAAATACAAAAAATCCACTGGTTCCAAAATTGGATCATTATGAAACAATAAGAAATATAAAACCCGATCCAAATTCAAAATTGAAAACAAAGGTGCATGTTAGTGATTATTACTTAATTGATAAAGATACAAACACACATCATTTAATTGAATTAAAAATTGGTGGAGATTTAGATAATAAAAAAGCACGTTCTGAAAAAGAAGCTATTTTTGAACAGTGTGCAATTCTTGCAAACTCACTTCCTGAGTCCGCAAAAATAAAAGCTCATTTTGCTACTGCCTACAATCGTTTTGGTGAAGATAGAGAATGGAAACAAGGAAGAGTTTTGGAATTTTGTATGTAAATCAGATGAGGGGTATGAATTAATACTTGATACTTACAAAGAAAATGCACACCTTATAACAGATGCTCTAAATTCTATTAAAAATACTTATTTAGATTAAAATATGAAAACAACTCCAACACTTATAAAATGGCCTGGGGGCAAATCAAAAGAATATGAGCAAATTAAAAATCTGATACCAAAATATGATCGATTTTTCGAGCCTTTTTTTGGTGGAGGTGCTGTTTTTTTAAACTTAAAACCCAAAAAAGCAATCATAAATGATATCTGTGAGGAACTGATAGGATTTTATAAATTTGTAAAAGGTGGAAAAGATAAAAAAGAATTTAAAAAATGTCTTTACGACTATGTTGATAATTGGGAGAAAATACCAAAATATTTAAAAATTTTTGAAGACGATTTAATCTCTCTTTATAATGATTTTAGGGATGACAAAAAAACGCAAGCTGAAGTCAAAGAAATTATAACTAAAAAATTAAAACAAAAAGAAGAAAAATTTAATGGACTTTTTTCAAAAGATTTTTGTCTTGACCCAAATAACTTACTTGAAGAAATTATTAAAAATCTTATTTCAAAAATAAACAGGACTAAGGCAATAGAGCAAGATAGAGGTATTTTACCAGAGGGTGATTTACATAAAAATATTGAAACAGCTTTTAGAAGTGGTTTTTATATGCACTTTCGAAATGTTATGAATGAGAGTGGGGAAAAATATAAAATCTCATTAGCGAAAAAAATCTCAAACTATTACTTTATAAGAGAATTTTGTTACGCTTCAATGTTTAGGTTTAATGCAAGTGGGGGTTTTAATATTCCTTACGGAGGTATTGGATATAATGACAAAAACTTCAGAAGCAAAGTAGATTATATTTTTAGTCAAGAAGTAGAAAACTATTTTAAGAATACAAAAATCTGTAATACGGATTTTGAAAATATATTTAAAGAAAATGATTTAATTTCATCTGATTTTATATTTTTAGATCCACCGTATGATACGGATTTTAGTGATTATGAAAAAGCAAGTTTTGATAAAAAAGATCAAGAAAGGTTGGCAAATTGTCTGTATAAAACAAAAGCAAAGTTTATCTTAATTATTAAAAAAACTCCTTTTATTTTTAATCTATACAATAATAAAAAAGATATTAAAATTGATAGTTTCGAAAAAACTTACTTATATAATGTTAAAGGTAGAAACGATAGAGATGTTGAACATCTTGTAATTTACAATTTTTAATTTATGCAAAAATATGAAAATACAATTATACAAGGAGATTGCTTGGAAGTTTTAAAAGCTTTTCCAGATAACAGTATTGATCTTATTTTTGCAGACCCTCCATATTATCTACAATTACCCAAAGGGAAAAGACTTAAACGAGCTGACGGCTCTGAAATTATTCCAGTTGATGATGCTTGGGACAGTTTTGAAAGTTATGAGGATTATGATAGATTTACCGAAAACTGACTAAAAGAATGTCAAAGAATTTTAAAACCAACTGGCACTATTTGGGTTATTGGAATGTATCATAATATATTTCGTGTAGGAAAAATAATGCAAGATTTGGGAATATGGTTTTTAAATGATGTTATCTGGGTTAAAATTGGTGCACTACCAAATTTAATATGCAGAAGACTAACCAACAATCACGAGACTCTCATTTGGGCGGTAAAAAATAAAAATGCAAAGGGATATACTTTTAATTACCAGTTGCTTAAAAAAATGAATGGCGACAAACAAATGAAAGACACGGATTGGATTTTTCCGATTTGCAAAGGTAATGAGCGAGCAAAGGATGAAAATGGAATAAAAGCACACCCAACTCAAAAGCCACTCAAATTAATTCAACAGGTTTTATTAACAGCAAGCAATAAAGGAGATTTAGTTTTAGATCCATTTATGGGCAGTGGTACAACAGCTGTCGTTGCAACTGCGCTTGGCAGAAAATGGATCGGAATAGAGCGTGAAGAAAAGTATATAAAGGTTGCAAATAAACGGGTTGAAGATTATATAAAATCTCAAAAGTAGTTTATTATGAAAAAACGAACCAGCAAATATTCATACCATGTCGAAACTGCGATAAATGCTGCAAAACTCAGCATAGAAATGTTTAACAGGATTGACGCCATTCATTCTGACCAAGCATCCATTATATTCAATGCACAAGCGTGGGAAATGTTAGCTAAGGCACTTTTGTTGAAGAGTGGAAAAAATATAATTGAACAAGGTGACAAAAGTATTACAGCAGAAAAAGCGGTCAATAGACTTGAGCATGTTTTGAAGGTTATAAGTAAGGAAGAAAATCAAACGGTACAACAGATTATCTCTTTGAGGAATGAAGCACTACATAATATATATCCAAATCTAGAACAAGAAATTATAATTCATTTAATGTATTATTCTCTCAAAACATTCCATAAAATTATAACCACTAATTTTAAAAATTATTCACCACTTATAAACAAGAATTACTTATCAGTGGCATTTAAGGAAACAACATTTTATTCTCACAGATTAAACAAATTATTTAAATCTTCAAAAAAATATTCGTCAGAAAATAACAAAGCACTGTTTGTACTTGATCGAGCTTGTAGCTTCACTGAAAATGAAAACGGGAACACATATCAATCATATGAGGAGTGGAAAAAATCCATAAAATCAAAACCAAAAAAATCTAGGATAGCGATGCATTTAAGTATTTATGATTATATTAACAATCAAGAAAATGTGCGAATAGTTCCAGTAGAAGTCAAAAAAGGATTTAAGGCAGAAGTTTCATTTGAAAAAACTAAAAAGCAAAAAGATGCGATTGCAGTTATAGTTAAAAAGAGTGATCCAGATGTGGATTTTCCACATCTAGTTTCAGAGCTTGGAGTTAAATTAAATAAGAGTTCCTATTTTATACAGAAGTTACTTATAAAGTTAAAGTTTAAGGATAACAAAGATTATCATACATCGATAAAAACCGGTAAAAACTCAAGTACCCAAAAGTATAGTGACAAGACGCTGACTTTCTTGAAAGATTATATTGAAAAAAATCTAGAATGGAATCCTTACAAGAAAAACAAAAAATAATTTTAGGTCAATAAAAAATATATATTCCCAAAAACACAAAGCTACATGTTACAGTAAAAACAACGACAATTGTTGTTATTTATTTATGAGAAAATTATGCATTGTAATATTTTTCATACAAAGTATATGCTATTAACGCAGATATCGAAATAGTTAAAACTTGTACTATCTCAAAATCACCAACTCCGCCAAAATATCTAAAAGATGCTGGAATAAACGGCCACAAAATTGTCCAGATAAATATATATTTGTGATACTTTTTAGTTACTGAAAAACAAGAAAAAGTGAGAAGTGATACAGCAATCAGAAAATCAAAGGTGCCCATTATATACGCTAAATTCCCAGCAATACCATCTTCCTGATTCAATCCAGGCGCATGGCACCGGGTGTGAGTGTCTTAGCCCGTCGGCGCCGGCCAGCCAAAGGAGGTTACGATGGCATCGCGCAAGAATGAAAGATTAATTAATTTGACAATCGCTCTGCTTGCAACAAAACGATATCTTACGAAGTCAGAGATCTTTCGAACTATTGAGGGTTATGAAGGTACAGCCGGAGCATGTGAGCGAATGTTCGAGCGCGATAAGGATGATTTGCGGCGAATCGGAATTCTCATTGAAGTACGTGGTGTAGATCCTGGATTCGAAGATGAACATGGCTATCGAATCCGCCCCGAAACATATGTCCTCAATCTTGGAGAATTAGACGGTGGTGAAATCGCCCTTCTATCATTGGCGGCTGAAGCATGGC